>NZ_JBVHVT010000115.1:0-21369 GCF_055564695.1 Streptomyces sp. NPDC029014 | reverse complement strand
CCCCCCCCCCCCCCCCCCCACCCCCCCCCCCCCCCCCCCCCCCCCCCCCCCCCCCCCCCCCCCCCCCCCCCCCCCCCCCCCCCCCCCCCCCCCCCGGCGCCCTGGCGGTGCGGTGGGTGCCCGGGCTCAGCCCTTGGCCGTGGCGGGTGACTTCTTCGCCTCCGCCGGGATCTTCTGGTCGGTGCGCAGGGCCTCCCACAGCTGGCCGGCCTGCGGCTGCGCGACGATGACGCGGTTGGGGTCGATCTTGTCGTAGGCCACTGGGAGCATGATGGTCTCCATGGTGTCCGGGTCCACGCCCTTCATGCTCTGCGCGAAGGCGGCGAGCGCGGTGAGGGAGGCGAGTTCGGAGTCGGTGGTGAGCGACTTGGTGCCGGCGTCCGCGAGCTTGTAGAGCCGCGCCGGGTTGCCGAGGGCGTCCTGCTTCTTGATCTCCGAGAGCATCGCCATCATGAACTGCTGCTGGAGGCCTATGCGCCCGAGGTCGCTGCCGTCGCCGTAGCCGTAGCGGGTGCGGACGAACCGGAGGGAGTCGGTGCCGTTCAGCCGGTGCGTGCCGGCGTCCAGCTTCAGGCCGCCCTTCGCGCCGGTCATCGGCTTGTCCAGGGTGACGGTCACCCCGCCGAGCGCGTCGACCAGGCCCTTGAAGCCGGCGAAGTCGACCTCGACGAAGTGGTCCACGCGGATCCCGGACAGCTGCTCGACGGTCTTGACCACGCAGGCCGGCCCGGCCAGCGTGTAGACGGAGTTGAACATGACCCGGTCGGCGGCCGGGACGGTCTTGCCGTCGCCCTTGCACTCGGGCCGGGATATGAGGGTGTCGCGGGGGATGCTCACGGCGGTGGCCCGGGACCGGCCCTCCGGCAGGTGGACCAGCATCGCGGTGTCCGAGCGGGCGCCGCTGACGTCGCCGTGGTCGAGTTCGCCGTTGGCGCCGTCGCGCGAGTCCGAGCCGAGGACCAGGATGTTCTGCGCGCCGGGGACGACCTTCTTCGGGCGGTTGTCGCCGATGGCCTGGTCCAGGTCGACGCTGTCGATGTTGCCGTTGAGGTGGCTGTACGCCCACCAGCCCGCGCCGCCGGCCGCGAGGACGAGCACCGCCACCACGAGCAGCGCGATCCGCAGGACGCGCCGTCCGCCGCGCCGCGGCCTGCGCCGGGTGGAGGGAGGGGTGGCCGAGGGGCGGTCGGTCATGGAGGGAGTGCCCTTCTATTATCGATGGGGTGCATCATAAGACACCCTTTCGAGTGGCTGGTTCTTTCGGGTGAAGAGCCCTGCCCCTCGGGTGTGAACATATCGGGCAGAAGGGTGGAATGCGGCGTGTTCCGCGGCAAAGACGGTAGCCGAGCCGCCTCTTCGGCTCGCGGGGCGCAGGACACCCGTACCGGCGGACCGGGTGCACACCCGTCCACCCCGCCGGCCGGACCCTGGCTCTTCAAGGGCGGCGACGGCCGTCTGACGGCGTACGCCTGCACCCCGGGCGGCCTGCTGCGCTGGACCGAGGCGGCCGCCCCCTTCACCGGCTGGACCGGCCCCGACGCCTTCGAGGTCCCGGGCTGGCTGGGAACCGCCGCCATGGCCCGGACCAGCGAGGGGTACGTCCACTTCGCCGCCCTGCGGGCCGCCGAGGACGGCTCGGGTCTGCCCGAGGTCATCGTCTCCACCCAGTTCCAGCCCGGCCGCGGCATGGTCGACTGGCACAGCCTCGGCACCCCGGCCCTGCGCGGGGGCCCGGAGGGCGACCGGCTGACCGGCCCGCCGCGCATCGCCGTCAACCAGCGCTCCGGCTCCACCCACGTCATCGTCTCCCTGCGCCACTCGGGCATCCTGCGGCGCAGCCGCAACGCCGAGGGGGCGTGGGGCTCCTGGAAGCAGGTGTCCGCGCAGCCCTATCCGGGCGACGTGGTGCCGCTCATGCCGACCGGGGGAGTGCTGGAGGTGCTCGCCGTCGGCCCGTCCGGCCCCGACCGCTGGACCGGCGTCGGCCAGGGCCGCTTCGGCCTCGCCGACCGCATCCCGACGCCCGTCGTCCCCGGCACTCCGGTCGTCCAGGAGACGGGCGCGCGCCGGGCCACGTACTTCTGGCGCTATCCGGGTGACGGCTCGCTGGTCGCCTGGCGGGCCGCCCGCCAGGGCGTCCAGGGCGGCCTGATGGGTCTCGGCGGCGCGGGCGGCAGCGGCGCGCCCGGCGTCGTCCGGGCCGTCCTCGGCGGCTACGACTGCACGGTGCTCGCGCAGATCGGGGCCGAGGGCGACGTCGAGGTCACCGCGTACGTCACCGAGAACGAGGGCTACGGCACCTGGTGGGCGTCCATCGGCGGCCGCGGCGCGTACGCCCCGCAGGTGGACGTGGACGCGGCCGGCCGGGTCGTGGTCGCCGCGTTCGACGAGAGCGGCACGCCCATGTGCGCCCGGCAGGACACGGACGTCCAGGGGCTGGCGTTCGGCCCCTGGGAGTTCCTCGCCTGACCCGGACGGCCCGGGAGCCGGACGGCCGGAGGGTAGGACGGCCGTCCTGGTCGCGGCCGTCCCGCCGGGTGGCGGCGCGGGCTCAGACCCGGCCCGGCAGCGGGGCCCGCTGCACGACCTCCAGGGTCAGTCCGCCGTCCTCCGCGTAGTACGGGGTCGCCGCCAGCTCCATCCCCTGCGCGCCCGGCGCGTCCGAGATCCGCACCGGCATCCGGGCCGTGGTGTCGAGGTCGGCCGCCCGGCGCGTGCCGAGCCGCACCTCCTGGGTCACGCCCTCGAAGCTGACCGACAGGTACAGGTCCCAGGTGCCCGGCGGCAGCGGCCAGCCGCTGGAGGTCTGCGCCAGGTTGACCCGCGCCGAGAACCGGCCCATCGCCCGGGTCTTGCCCTTGGCGTTGACCAGGGTGTCGTCCCGGCGGGCCGTCACCGCGTGGGTCTCCTGGGCGCCGCTGGTCCGCTCCCGCAGCACCACCCGGGTCGCGCGCTCCTTCGTCGACAGCTGCTCGAAGAAGGCGTACCCGTCCAGCAGCAGCATCGGGCCGTCCCAGCGGGCCTTCTGCAACTGCTGGGAGACCGTCATGTCACCGGTGATGTCGAAGAGCTCGTCGGGCAGCCCGACCTGCGGGTCCCGGAAGAACGGCAGGGTGGTGAACACCCGCCCGTTCTCCACCGTCTTGCGGACGACCGGCCGGTCCTTGTCCGCCTCGAAGGCGGCGATCTGCTGCGCCTCCGCGAACCGGCCCTGCGCGAGCAGCGCGAACCGTACGGCGACCATGCGCGGCAGCAGCGCCAGCGCCCCCGGGGCGGCCTGGGCGCGCAGCACCTCGGCCGCGGCCCACAGCGTCTGGTCCCGCTCCGCCGGGTCGGCGGTCGACAGCAGCGCCTGCGCGGTGGCCCGGCCCAGCTCCACCTCCAGGTGCCGGGCCTGGAGCCGGTCCCGGCGCGGCCCCTCCGGCAGCTGCGCGGCGACCAGGGCCAGCATCCGGGAGGCCAGCGCGACCTGGTCGGGCAGGGTCGCCCGGTGGGCGGGCTCGGGACCCTTGACCACGCAGGTCGCGTCGCCGACGACGGAGACGTTGTCCGCGCCCATGAACGCGCCCGCGGTGAACACCTGCTCGTCGCCGATCGGCACGTCGGTGGGGAAGACCAGGCCGCGCCGCTGCAGCAGGCTGGTGCGGAACAGCTTGTCCGGGGTCAGCGACCAGTAGACGCGCGAGCTGTAGGCGTCGGTGTGGGCCTGGTTCTTGCGGAACATCGCCGTCGGGACCGTGTGCCGGCCCGAGCTCTCCAGCTTGCCCAGCACCACGTCGGCCTCGTTGGCGTCGGCCGCGGCCACCATCCGCTGCAGCGCGTCCGGCGCCAGCCGGTCCGTGGCCTCCAGGAAGATGACGTACCGCCCGCGCACCTGGCTCAGCGCCCAGTTGCGGGCCGCGGCCGGGCTCAGCCCGTGCGAGACCTGACCGATGCGGACGAACGAGGGGTACTGGTGCGCCGCCCGGGCCAGGACGGAGCCGCTCTCGTCCGTCGACCCGTCGTCGACGCCGATGATCTCCAGTCGGTCCGTGCCGATGGTCTGGTCGAGGAGCGAGGACAGGCAGGCTTCGAGCGCCCGGGCCTGGTTGCTGGCCCGGACCGCGACGGACACGTCCTTGATGTCGGCGGGGAGCGCGACGGCGGTGTTCATGCTGCGGGGTTCCTCGGGCGGTCGGACGGGAACGGGGACGCGGACGCGGGGTGGTCGGCGCGGTCGGGGCGGGGCCAGGGCATCTCACCGGTCAGCTCCGGCCACTGCCAGGGCCGGAAGGCGACGTCGGTGGTCTGCGCGGGGAAGGCACCCGGGGCGAACTCCAGGGACCCCACGAAGACGTTCACGTGGGAGGTCAGCTGTTCCCCGGACGGGGTGCCCACCGTGTACGCGAACCGGTCGTACCCGGTGAAGCCGGGCGCCGGTTCGTACGTCACCCAGCCGTCGTACGACAGCTGCGCGTCGCCGTGGCGCGGCGCGGTCACCGCCACCGCGGTGCTGCCCGCCGGGCACGCGGACAGCACGTTCACCGAACCGGTGCGGCCCGGCTCGGCGGTGAGGCGCAGGCCGCGGGCGGTCGCCCGGCGGACCGGCAGCGCCTCGGCGTCCAGTTTGGCGGTCCGGATGAGCTTGCGGCCGCTCGCGTCGGGGACGGCCACCAGCATCTGCGGCCGGATCCGCGGTGCCGTGGCCGTGTCGCGGACGCGCAGGTGCAGGATGCCGGTGCCGGTCTCGCCGGAGTCGGCGCGGACCCGGAACCAGCCCTGCCGCGGGAAGTACTCCAGGCCCTGGAGGCCGACGACGTCGGCGGACTCGGTCAGCGGGGCCTGCAGCAGGTAGCCGCAGCCCCGCGGGGCGCCCTGGTCGGGGGCCACGGACAGGCCGAGCTGCACCGTCTCGCCGGGTGCGACGCCGCGGCGCGGGTCGACCGACGAGTACAGGGCGGCGTACACGGCGCCCCCGTCGGGGGTCTCGCCGAGGGCCCGGCCCCGGCACAGGAGGTTGTTCACGTACGCACTCCTCAAGTGCCGGGGAACGTGGAGACGCGGGACGTGGTGCGGTGCCGGAAGGTCTCCTCGTCCAGCCAGCCCATCTCGTCGTAGTCGAAGCGCACCCGGTCCAGGTCCCGGCCCCAGTGGGCCGGGATGACGCCCTGCTCCAGCATGCTGCGGGCGATGAACCGGGCGCACTCGATCGCGCCCTCGGCCCGCGTGTGCACGTTGTCCCCGTCCAGGATGTGCTTCTGCAGGGGCTCGCCGCGCCGCAGGTACACGAAGGCGGGCTTGGACGCCTCCGAGCCGAGTTCCTCCCACCACAGCAGGCTCTGCCCGTACAGGTCGACGACCGGTACGTGCTCGTCCTCGGCCAGCTGTCGGGCCGCGACCGGGTAGTCGCCGAGGAAGCGGGCGACGTTGCCGTGCCGGTCGATCCGCCGCCGCTCGTACGGCAGCAGGATCACCGGGTGGCCCTGCCGCTCCCGGGTGCCGTGCACGTACGCGGCCATCTGCTCCATGAAGGTGGAGAACGGCTCGGTGTGCAGGCCCGGGTCCGGCTTGATGTCGTTCTGGCCGAAGCCGAACAGCAGGTAGTCGCCCGGGGCCATGTCCTCCAGGATCCACTGGAGTCGGCCGCGCTCGCGGAAGCTCTTGGAGCTGGCCCGCGCGCGGGCGCAGTTGACCACCTCCACCGCGTCGGTGAGGAACAGCGGCAGCGCCTGCGTCCAGCCCGCCATCGGCAGGAAGCTGTACGGGCGGCTGACCGCGCTGGAACCGCCGGCCACGTAGATCCGCGGGCGGCGGCCCTGCTGCGGGACGGATGCGTACGACACGCCTAGACCCCCTGGTCCTCCGACGTACGGATGAGGACGGACGCGAGCGCCGCCTCGAAGCCGGAGCGCTGCGCCGGGGACGACGTCGGGTCCTGCTTGCGGACGTCGATCACGTGGCCGGTCATCTCGGAGACCAGCACGTCCAGGGAGGTCAGGGCCACCGACTCGGAGGTCAGCAGCGAGTCCTGGGGCTCCCGGCCGAATGCCTTGGTGCGCATCGGGGTGGCGGTGCGCTCCGGGTTCACGCAGTTCACGCGGATGCCGTCCTCGGCCCACTCGTCGGCGAGGGCCTGGGTCAGGTTGACCATGGCGGCCTTGGTCGAGGAGTACAGGCTGTACTCGGCGCGGCCGCGGGTGTAGCTGCTGGAGGTGAACAGCAGCAGCTGGCCCTCGGTCTCACTGAGGTACTTGTAGGAGGCGCGGGCGATGTTCACCGGGGCCAGGTAGTTGACCTCGAGCGCCTCGCGGACGGTCTCGTTGTCGGTCTCGGCGAGGCGGCCGACGCGCAGCACGCCGGCGGTGTTGACGACGTAGTCGATCCGGCCGGTCTCGGCGTAGGCCCGGGCGAGGGCCTCCTCGACGTGGTCGAGGTTCTCCACGTGCGTACCGGTGGTGGAGCGGCCGAGCGCGAAGACGCGGGCGCCGAAGCCCTCGGCGATCCGGCTGATGTCGGCGCCGATGCCGTACGAGCCGCCGAAGACCACCATCGTCTTGCCGGCCAGCTGCTCGCGGTAGGCGGCCTCGCCGGCCTGGGCGGGTGCGGCGTGGGAGGCGAGCTGGAACAGCTTGTCGGCGATGAAGACGTCGACCGGCTGGGTGACCTTCATGTTGTAGTCGTCGCCGGTGACCACGTGGACGGGGACGTCCGGCAGGTACTTCACGACCACCGAGCAGTCGTCGGTCGCCTGGAAGAACGGGTCGGCGACCGCCCGCTCGTACGCGGCGCGGATCGTGGAGAGCCTGAAGCCCTGCGGGGTCTGGCCGCGGCGCAGCCGGGAGCGGTCGGGGACCTCGGTGATGAACTCGCCGTCGTCGCCGTGGGTCCGCGTCACGATGACGGTGTCGGAGGACGGGATGGCGACGTCGACGGCCTGGTAGCGCTCCAGGGACTCGACGCACTCGCGCACCACGCGCTGGGAGAGCAGCGGGCGCACCGCGTCGTGGAAGAGGAGGTTGCAGTCCTCGCCCTCGCCGAGCCGCTCCGTGGCCGCCCGGATGGCGATCAGGGTGGTCTCGCTGCGGGTGTTGCCGCCGCCGAGGACGTCCGTCACCTTGTGCAGGCGGGCCTTCTCGACGATGCGGCGGGCGTCCTCCAGGTACGCGGGCGTCATGAGGAGGATGACCTCGTCGACGTCCGGCGCGTTCTCGAAGATGTGGAGGGTGTGCTCCAGGATCGACTTTCCGGCGATCTTGAGCAGCTGCTTGGGGATCTCGAGCCCGATGCGCTGGCCGGTGCCCCCTGCGAGTACGACGGCGATGGTGCGGTGGGGGACAGGTCTGGAGGACACGGTCTCCTACTTCCTGAGCTGTGGTGCGGCGTGGCGGTGCGGACGCGGTGGGGGCGCGTGGGTGGGGGTGGTGCGGGGGTGCTGCTGAGGGGGTGGTGCGGGGGGTGGTGCTACGGGGGTTGGTGCTGCGGGGCGGAGCCGGCTAGACCGGGTACGGTGCCTCCTCCGGCTCCGGGTACTCGATGGGGAAGTCCTGCAGTCCCCGCCGGTAGAGGTCGTTGGTGGCCGCGTTGAAGCGGACGATCGACGGCGGGTACTCCGGGCCGAGCAGGTAGTCCTTGAGCTGCTCGCGGTAGGGCGCCATGACGTCCTGGCTCGGGTTCAGCGTGGCGTCGAGGGCCTCGGCCAGGCCGTTGCAGTCGCCGTCGAGCAGGTACGAGGCGTAGGCGGTGCGCTGCTCGTTGCGGAACTCCTGGTCGGGCAGGCCCTCCAGGTTGAAGATCGCGTACGGCTTGCGGGTCGCCACGAAGTCGGAGACCACGCTCGACATGTCGCCGATCAGCAGGTCGGACTGGTTGAAGCAGTCGTACAGGGCCGGGATCCGCTCGGTCACCACGTGGTGCGCGGCGTCGGGGACGGCGCTCCAGTACAGGGAGCCGGCCTGGTTGCGGTAGCGCCGGATGCGCGCGGTCCGCTCCTCCTCGGTGAGGTCGGGGTACTTGGAGCGGACACCGCGCTCGGAGAGGTCCGCGATGCGCTGGTCGATGCGGGCGAGCTTCTTGGCCGCGGTCTTGGAGTCGGTGAGGTTGCGGCCGAAGCGCCGGGCGTTGTCCTCCTCCAGCAGGGCGATGACGCGGCGGTGCGCGGCGGCGGCCTCGGAGGACCGGGAGCCGGTGAGCGGGTGCGGCTTGTAGATGATCCGGATCTCGCGCTCGTCGTCGAGCAGGGCCTCGATCAGCTTCTCACCGGCCGGGATGACCGAGGTGTAGCAGGCGTCGTCGGTCCAGCCCTCCCAGGTGGGGGCGTAGACGACGGTCGGGATCTTCCCCGCGACCTTGCCGGTCCAGGGGCGCAGCGGCGCCAGCTGGGGGCGGCCGACCTCGACGATCTGGTGCGGGGTGACGGCGTGCTTGATGCGCTCGTAGCGGTCGCGGCCGGCCCGGCCGGCCACCCATATCTCGTCGAAGACCTTGCTGACGCGGTTGCTGCTGGCGAGCTTGTCGCTGTCGCCGTGGCCGATGAAGACGTGCTTGACCTCGGCGCGCTGGAGCATGTGCACGTTCTTGCCCGCGTTGCCCGGGTAGAGGGCGACACGCAGCTCGTTCATCTCGATACGGGCGAGATTGTCCGCTTTGGGAACGCAGATGACGGGCACGGGGGTCGCGTCGAGGTGGCGCAGGGTGGCCCGCTCGCGCAGCACGATGATGGGCCGCAGGTCGAGCGCCTCCAGGGCCTCCAGCCACATGTTCACCTGGTACATGAAGTCTTTGGAGATGGCGGCGAAGGTGAAGTACAGCGCGACCTGGGGGCGGTATTCGGCCAGCTGGTGGTTGAGCTCGTCGATGGCCTCGTCGGTGGTGGGCAGCTTGAGCGCGTTGCGCGCGTCGGGCACCAGCACCAGCAGGGAGAAGTAGGCGAGGAAGACCGTGCTGATCATGCCGTACGTGACCCAGCGCCAGTCGTCCGTCGCGATGGTGGCCAGGGATCCGGCGACCAGCGGGATGTCCAGGTGGAGGGTCTTGCGGACGTGCTTGTTCATCAGGAACGGGTGGGGCATGCGGCGGATGCCGAGGGCCTCCAGGTCCAGCCCGCGCGTGGTGAACGGCAGCTCGTTGCGCGACTTGCGGACGTGCTTGAGCAGGGCGCCGTACGCGAGCTGGAGGATGAACAGCAGCAGCAGACCGATGGTGGTCATCTGCGCCACGAACGACTCGATGTCGGCCACGGCCCCGCACAGGCCCAGCAGCAGGAACTGCCGGATCAGGAAGCGCATGGTCAGACCGAAGCGCGAGTCGCGCAGCTTCTCCAGGGTCGGCGACTCGGTGTTGTGGAGCATCAGGTCGGCGACGTAGCTGAGGGCCGCGCAGCCGGCGAAGAGGGGGAGGGAGACGAACGCCACCGCGACCAGCATCCCGAGGAAGCTGAGGATGAGCCCAGAGGTGATCGCAACGCCGAGTGCGGCGCGCAGCCGCTTGGAGCGCATGGAGCGGTGCCTCCCCCGTGGAGGTATAAGAGTCGCGTGAAGTGTCGCAGTAGTATAAGCAGCCTCATGGACGGCTCTAGAACGCGCCGTGAACCGCAGGCCAATGTTTTCGGGCCCCGTCACGGAAATGTGTGACAACCGTCCCTTCGGCGGGCAGTCAGCCCGTGAAGCGGTACACCGTCAACTCGCGCCGGTCCTTCGCCTTCACGGAAAATCCGACGCACAAACCCGCCTGTGAACCCACGCGGCGCACCGCCATTCCCTCGGGCTCGCGGTAGGGCAGGTCAGGGGCCACGGTCACCTTGCGGCGGCCCTGCGCCTGGCCCGTGCGCACGTCGATCGCGGACACAAAGGTATTGCCGCCGGACTTCCGCGGATTGCGCCCGTTCTTCCCGGTATAGGGATTCCCGGTCAGCACGTACACGAAGTCCCCGTACAGTGCACAGCCCTGGAACCACTCTTCTTCCTTGACCTGCACACCCGCCTTGATCGTTTGTGTCGGGGTGAAGCGTCCGGCCAGGAAATCCGCCATCCCGTACACCGAGAACCGGTGTACGCCCTCCTCCTCGTGGCTCACCAGCACCCGCTGGCCGGCCAGGTCGAGCGCGGGGCAGACGGCCGTCGCGCCGGGAACCGGCTCGAAATGCCGTACGGAGTCGTCGGAGCCGTCCAGCACCGCACCGTCCTTGAACGGCACGCGGACCACCGTCCGGCCGTAGCCGTGCTCCGGATCGGCCCGGCCCTCCAGCCACATGTACGTACGCTGCCCGGTCGGCTCGACGCCGAAGGAGATTCCGTGGCCGAAGCCGCGCAGGTACATGTGCCCGAGGGTGTTTCCCGCACTGTCCAGCCGGGTCAGACACATGTCGCCGGCCGACTTGCGGTCGTCGTACGCCACGGCCCCCTGCTCGTCGTCGAGCCGGATCCCGTCCTGCACCAGCTGGAGCGTGTAGACCTGCCCGTTCGTGTCGTCGAACGCGAACGACTGCGGGCCCGTCGTGTTGAACAGCGGCGCCGGGGCCAGCAGCTCCGTACCGGTCCGCAGGTCGAAATCGCCCACCCGCGGTGGAGCGGCGGCGTCCTCCCGGTCCCCGTCCCCGCCCTCGTCATCGGTACGGGGCCGCTGCGCCCAGGTCAGGCCGCCCGTGGCGAGCCCGGCCGCGGCCGCGCCGCCACCGAACAACAGGGTCCGGCGGCTGATGGGTCTCGTGCCGTCCGCCATGGACCGTATTCTGCCAGCCCGGACGGCCGGCCCCGGCCCGGGCCCCCGCAGCCGCCGGGCCCCGCAACCGCCGGACGCCCGCCCCCCGGGTGGGGGACGGGCGTCCGCAGTGCTCAGCCGCCGTCAGGCAGGCGCCGCCGGCCTCAGGCCGGGACGCTCGCCAGGCCCGGGGCGAGGAACTTCTTGCCGTTCACGCGCTCCGAGATGCCCTCGCGGTCCAGGTACGGCGTGATGCCGCCCAGGTGGAAGGGCCAGCCGGCGCCCGTGATGAGGCAGAGGTCGATGTCCTGGGCCTCGGCCACGACACCCTCCTCCAGCATCAGGCCGATCTCCTGCGCCACCGCGTCCAGGACGCGGTCGCGGACCTGCTCCTCGGTGAGGACCGAGTCGCCCTGCACCAGGAGCGCGGCGACCTCGGGGTCGAGCTCCGGCTTGAAGCCGTTCTCCGCGGTGTAGACGTAGAAGCCGCGCTTGCCCGCCTCGACCACGCGCTTGAGGTTCGGGGAGACCGTGAAGCGCTCCGGGAAGGCACGGTTCAGGGTCTCGGAGACGTGCAGGCCGATCGCCGGGCCGACCAGCTCCAGCAGCACCAGCGGGGACATCGGCAGGCCGAGCGGCTCGATGGCCTTCTCCGCCGTGACGACCGGGGTGCCCTCGTCGATGACGTTCTGGATCTCGCCCATGAAGCGGGTCAGGATGCGGTTCACGACGAACGCCGGGGCGTCCTTGGTGAGGACCGCGGTCTTCTTCAGCTTCCTGGCGACGCCGAAGGCGGTGGCCAGCGAGGCGTCGTCGGTCTTCTCACCGCGGACGATCTCCAGCAGCGGGAGGATCGCGACCGGGTTGAAGAAGTGGAAGCCGACCACGCGCTCCGGGTGCTGCAGCTTGGAGGCCATCTCCGACACCGACAGCGAGGAGGTGTTGGTGGCGAGGATCGCGTGCGCCGGGGCGACCGCCTCGACCTCCGCGAACACCTTCTGCTTGACGGACATCTCCTCGAACACGGCCTCGATGATGAAGTCCGCGTCCGCGAAGCCCTCGGCCTTGTCCAGGACACCGGTCACCAGCGCCTTGAGGCGGTTGGCCTTGTCCTGGTTGATGCGGCCCTTGCCCAGCAGCTTCTCGATCTCGGCGTGGACGTAGCCCACACCCTTGTCGACGCGCTCCTGGTCGATGTCGGTGAGGACCACCGGCACCTCCAGGCGGCGCAGGAACAGCAGCGCCAGCTGCGAGGCCATCAGACCCGCGCCCACGACGCCGACCTTGGAGACCGGGCGGGCCAGGGACTTGTCCGGGGCGCCGGCCGGGCGCTTGGCGCGCTTCTGCACCAGGTTGAAGGCGTAGATGCCGGAGCGCAGCTCGCCGCCCATGATGAGGTCGGCCAGGGCCTGGTCCTCGGCGTCGAAGCCCTTCTGCAGGTCGCCGTCCTTGGACGCCTCGATAATGTCGAGCGCCCGGTACGCGGCCGGGGCCGCGCCGTGCACCTTGGAGTCGGCGAAGGCCCGGCCCTTGGCGACGGCCTGGTCCCAGGCCTCGCCGCGGTCCACCTCGGGGCGCTCGACCGAGACGTCGCCCTTGAGGACCTCGGCGGTCCACAACAGGGACTGCTCCAGGAAGTCGGCGCCCTCGAACAGGGCGTCGGCGATGCCCAGCTCGAAGACCTGCTTGCCCCGCAGCTGCTTGTTCTGGTTCAGCGAGTTCTCGATGATCACCGAGACCGCCTTCTCCGCGCCGATCAGGTTCGGCAGGATCGTGCAGCCGCCCCAGCCCGGGACCAGGCCCAGGAAAACCTCGGGGAGGGAGAACGCCGGCAGCGCCTTGGAGACGGTGCGGTAGGTGCAGTGCAGACCGGCCTCGACGCCGCCGCCCATCGCCGCACCGTTGTAGTACGCGAAGGTCGGAACGGCCAGGCCCGCCAGACGCTTGAAGACGTCGTGGCCGCCCTTGCCGATGGCCAGCGCCTCGTCGTGCGCCTTCAGCAGCTCGACGCCCTTGAGGTCGGCGCCGACGGCGAAGATGAACGGCTTGCCGGTCAGGCCGACGCCGGTGATCGCGCCCTCGGCGGCCTCCTTCTCGACCTGGTCGATGGCGGCGTTCAGGTTCGCCAGCGACTGCGGGCCGAAGGTGGTCGGCTTGGTGTGGTCGAAGCCGTTGTCCAGCGTGATGAGCGCGAAGCGCCCGGCGCCGTACGGCAGGTCGAGGTGGCGGACGTGCGCCTGGGTGACGACCTCGCCCGGGAACAGCTCGGCCGCGCCCTTCAGGAGCTCAGCGGTGGTGCTCACTTGGAGTCTCCCTCGGTGTCGAAGTGCGGGTTCTCCCAGATGACCGTGGCGCCCATGCCGAAGCCGACGCACATGGTGGTCAGGCCGTAGCGGACGTGCGGCTGCTCCTCGAACTGGCGGGCCAACTGCGTCATCAGGCGGACACCGGAGGACGCCAGCGGGTGGCCGAACGCGATGGCGCCGCCGTACTGGTTGACGCGGGCGTCGTCGTCGGCGATGCCGTAGTGCTCCAGGAAGGCGAGGACCTGGACCGCGAAGGCCTCGTTGACCTCGAAGAGGCCGATGTCCTCGATGGACAGACCGGCCTGGGCCAGGGCCTTCTCGGTGGCCGGGATCGGGCCGTAACCCATGACCTCCGGCTCCACGCCCGCGAAGGCGTAGGAGACGAGGCGCATCTTGACCGGGAGGTTGTTCTCGCGGGCGAAGTCCTCGGACGCGATGAGCGCGGCGGTGGCGCCGTCGTTGAGGCCGGCGGCGTTGCCCGCGGTGACCCGGCCGTGCGTACGGAACGGGGTCTTCAGGTTCGCCAGGTTCTCCAGCGTGGTGCCCGGGCGCATCGGCTCGTCGGAGGTGACCAGGCCCCAGCCCGTCTCGCCGACCGCCTCGTTGGTGTTGCGGACCGAGATCGGGACCAGGTCCTGCTGGATCTTGCCGTCGGCGTACGCCTTGGCGGCCTTCTCCTGCGAGCGCACGGCGTACTGGTCGGCGCGGAGCTTGGTGATCGTCGGGTACCGGTCGTGCAGGTTCTCGGCGGTCATGCCCATGAACAGGGCGGACTCGTCGACCAGCTTCTCGGAGACGAAGCGCGGGTTCGGGTCGACGCCCTCGCCCATCGGGTGGCGGCCCATGTGCTCGACACCGCCGGCGATGGCGACGTCGTACGCACCGAAGGCGACCGAGCCGGCGACCGAGGTGACGGCGGTCAGGGCACCGGCGCACATGCGGTCGATGGAGTAGCCCGGGACGGACTGCGGGAGGCCCGCGAGGATGCCGGCCGTGCGGCCGAGGGTGAGGCCCTGGTCGCCGATCTGCGTGGTGGCGGCGATGGCCACCTCGTCGATCTTCTTGGCGTCCAGGTCCGGGTTGCGGCGCAGCAGCTCCCGGATCGCCTTCACGACGAGGTCGTCGGCGCGGGTCTCGTGGTAGATGCCCTTCGGGCCCGCCTTGCCGAACGGGGTGCGGACGCCGTCGACGAAGACGACGTCCCTGACGGTACGAGGCACGTTGGCTCTCCTCCAGGTGCGGGTGTGCACTGCTGCGCGGGGGCATGCTCGGTACACGACCTGAGCGCCCGCTCACCCGGCCCATGCTACTTGTGGGTAACCAATGTGCACACCCCCTCCCCGAACAGCGGCGAAGGTCACACCGCGGCGCGGGCCGCGACCCGGGCGGGGACCGCCGGAGCCGGGCCGTCCGACATCGTCGCGGCCATCGGCGCCGACGAGCCCACCACGTCCGCCAGGAAGGCGCGCCGCGAGACCCCGACCTCCCGCAGGGCGGCCCCGTGATCGGCCGCCACCAGCAGCGCCGCGGCCGCCACCATGGCCCGCCAGCCCGTGGTCGCGGCCCTGCGGGCGGGCCGGGAGAGCCCGGCGAGGCCCTCGTGCAGGCGGCGGCAGTGGAACGGCACGTGCCGTTCCTCGTCGGCCAGGATCCGGGCCGCCACCTCGGAGGTCAGCGGGTCGGCGGAGCCGTCGCGCAGGGCCCGGTAGTACCGCAGGGCGACGACCTCCGCGACCATCAGCACCATCAGCTCGACCCGCAGCCCCAGCAGGCGCCGCACCCGGACGAACGCCGCGTCGCTCCAGTGCCCGTCGAGGGTCCCGGTCCCCGCCGCCGACAGCAGCAGGGCCAGCAGTCGGGCGTGGTTCTGCTCCTCGGCGATGAACAGCCGCGCCGCGGCCGCGTAGGCCGGGTCCCCCGCTCGGTCCGCCTTCGAGACCAGGGCCGCGCCGTCACCGTCCTCGCCCACCTGGAACGTCTGGATGCTGCGGACCAGCGCCGGGGACAGCCGCGCGCCGCGCGCCCAGTCCGGGTCGCCGAGGGCGGCCCGGCGCTCCCGCTCGGCTTCGAAATGGCGGACCCATGCGTCGTAGGCGCCCGTCGCGCCCGTCGCGCCCGTCGCGCCGGTCGTGTGCTCGTCCTGCCTCGCGTCCTCGTTTTTGATCATGTTCAAGAACCTAGCGAGTCTTGAGCGTGTTCAAAAGAGTCGGAACGTCCTGACTGTGTAACGGAACGTCATGGCCGGGCGGTCGGGGAGAGCGGGCGTGACCGGCCGCGCACGCGAAGGAGCCCCCGACCGGGGTGGTCGGGGGCTCCTTCGGGGGTGGTGCGCGTCAGGCGGTGGCGGCCAGGGCGGTGACCAGGGCCGGGGTCACCTGTTCGATCTGCCAGGGGCGGGCGCCGTAGCCGGCCAGGGCCTCGGACACCGCGTCCTGGTCGAGCCGCCTGGGCGGCTCCCAGCACAGCCGCCGGACGGTGTCCGGGGTGATCAGGTTCTCCTGGGGCAGGACGAGCCGCTCGGCGAGTGCGGACACCGCCGATCGGGCGGCCGACAGGCGGGCGGCGGCGGCCGGGTCCTTGTCGGCCCACGCGCGCGGCGGCGGTGGGCCCGCGGGGCTGGCCCCCGGCTGCGGCAGCGCGCTCTCCGGCAGGGCCTTGGCCCGGTCGACGGCGGCCATCCACTGCTCCAGCTGGCGCCGGCCCATGCGCTGCCCGTACCCGGTGAGGGCCGCCAGCGCGTGCACGTTCCCCGGCAGGGAGAGCGCGGCCTCGACGATCGCGGCGTCGCTCAGCACCTTGCCCGGCGAGACGTCCCGCCGCTGTGCGATCCGGTCGCGGGACTCCCACAGCTCGCGCACGACGGCCATCTGCCGGCGCCGGCGCACCTTGTGCATGCCGGACGTGCGGCGCCAGGGGTCCTTGCGCGGCGGGGCGGGCGGGGCGGCGGCGATGGCGTCGAACTCCTGCCGGGCCCACTCCAGCTTGCCCTGCCGGTCCAGCTCCTTCTCCAGCGCGTCGCGCAGGTCCACCAGCAGCTCGACGTCGAGCGCGGCGTAGCGCAGCCAGGGCTCGGGGAGCGGGCGGGTCGACCAGTCGACGGCGGAGTGCCCCTTCTCCAGCGCGTAGCCGAGCACGCTCTCGACCATCGCGCCCAACCCCACCCGGGGGAAGCCGGCGAGCCGGCCGGCGAGCTCGGTGTCGAACAGGGAGGTCGGGACCATGCCTATTTCGCGCAGGCACGGCAGGTCCTGGGTGGCGGCGTGCAGGATCCACTCGGTACCGGACAGGGCCTCGCCCAGTGCGGACAGATCGGGGCAGCCGACGGGGTCGATCAGCGCGGATCCCGCGCCCTCGCGGCGCAGCTGGACCAGGTAGGCGCGCTGGCCGTAGCGGTATCCGGAGGCGCGCTCGGCGTCGACCGCCACGGGGCCGGTGCCCGCGGCGAAGGCCGCGACCACCCGGGCGAGGGCGTCCTCGGCGGCGACCACCGGGGGGATCCCCTCGCGGGGTTCGAGCAAGGGAATCGGCGCCTTGTCGACGTCGTCCGGGGGGCCGCCCCCGGTGGTGGTGCGCAGGTCTGCTGCGGTCTCTTGGGCGTCGGTCACCGCTCAAGGGTATCCGTGGATGAGACGCGCCCGTCGCCGGAACGTTCCGTCGACGGGCGCGGTGGGGGAGCGCGGCGGTTTCCCCCGGGTTCTCCCGGAGGAAACCCCGGTGCCGGCGATTCGTGGGGAAGCGGTCGCCGGAGGAAGGCCGGCGGGGGCCGAGGGGGAGGGCGGGAGCGGATGAACGGCAGGGGAGGGGGAGGGGAGAGGCAGGGTGGGAAGGGGAAAGGCAGGGGCGGGAGGGACGGTCGGGGCAGGGGGCGGGAGGGTCAGTGGATGATGCCGGTCCGCAGGGCGACGGCGACCATTCCGGCCCGGTCGCCGGTGCCCAGCTTGCGTGCGATCCGGGCGAGGTGGGACTTGACGGTCAGGGCGGACAGGCCCATCGAGACGCCGATGGCCTTGTTGGACTGGCCCTCGGCGACGAGGCGCAGGACCTCGACCTCGCGGCCGGAGAGCTCGCGGTAGCCGCCCGGGTGGCTCGGGGCACCCGGGGGGCGGCGGTGCATGCGGGCGGCGGCGGCACCGATGGGGGCGGCGCCGGGGCGGGTGGGGAGCCCGATGTTGGTGCGGGTGCCGGTGACGACGTAGCCCTTGACCCCGCCCGCGAGGGCGTTGCGGACGGCGCCGATGTCGTCGGCGGCGGACAGGGCCAGGCCGTTCGGCCAGCCTGCCGCACGGGTCTCGGACAGCAGGGTCAGCCCTGAGCCGTCCGGCAGGTGCACGTCGGCGACGCAGATGTCGCGCGGGCTGCCGATGCGCGGGCGGGCCTCCGCGATGGACGACGCCTCGATGACATCACGTACTCCGAGGGCCCACAGGTGGCGGGTCACGGTGGAGCGGACGCGCGGGTCGGCCACGACGACCATGGCCGTCGGCTTGTTCGGGCGGTAGGCGACCAGGCTTGCGGGCTGCTCGAGAAGAACGGACACCTAGGCCTCCTGGGGGAGTGGCGGGACGGCCGGCTCGGGGAAGAAGCCGGTGCGAACCGTGCGGATGGTCACTGACTCCTCCTTCGGCACGTCACCCGCCCGGCTTTAGGGAATGATCACGATTTGGTGAGTAACAATTCGGGCAATTCGGACGCACGATCGATCATCGGGTGATCAGAAGCCCACACGCTGCGCCGTGTTCCGGCCCTCCCCGGCAGCATTTCGATCAGCCGTTCCACGGACGGCGCCCGGCCGGCCGCCGGACGGACCCCGTACCGCACCCCCCGGGGTGACCCGGGCCGCCGACGGGACGGCCCACCGCTACGGGTGGTGCGGGCCGCGCCGCTGCGGCAGCGAGACCACCCCGGGCCCCGACTCCCCCGGGCCGAGCGGCGGCAGCCCCGCCACCTGGCACAGCAGCTCGCACCACGCCGCCAGGTGGCCGGACGTGTCCGGCACCCCGCCCACGCCCTCGCGCGGCGTCCACGAGGCCCGGATCTCGATCTGCGTGGCCGGCCGCCGCCCCGCCAGCCCGCCGAAGTAGTGCGAGCCGGCCATCGTCACGGTGCCGCTCGCCTCCCCGTACGACAGGCCGCGCGCCTCCAGCGCCCCGGTCAGCCAGGACCAGCACACCTCCGGCAGCAGCGGGTCCGCGGCCATCTCCGGCTCCAGCTCCGCCCGGACCAGCGTCACGAGGCGGAAGGTCCCGCGCCAGGCCTCGTGCCCGGCCGGGTCGTGCAGCAGGATCAGCCGGCCGTCGGCCAGGTCGTCCTCGCCCTCGACGACGGCGGCCTCCAGGGCGTGGGCGTACGGGGCCAGCCTCTGCGGCGGTCTCGCGGGGTCGATCTCGATCCCCGGCCGCAGCCGCGCCTTCGTCAGTCCCTCGACCGCCCGCCGGAACGGGAGCGGGACGGAGCTCTCCTTCCCGCTGTCCATACCATCGGCGCCATCTGAAAATCGTCCCTGAGCCGCAGCCATGCCCGGAAGACTAGGCGGAACGAGGGCCCGCGCGGTGCAGGGACACCCGCGCCGGGTGGGCCTCTTCGCCGTACGTGCGAAGATTTGCGGCGTGAGCGCCAACGACCGCCCGACGGGCCAGCCGAGTCAGACGTACGATTCCGCCTTCCTGAAGGCGTGCCGCCGTGAGCCGGTACCCCACACCCCGGTGTGGTTCATGCGTCAGGCCGGCCGCTCCCTGCCGGAGTACCGCAAGGTGCGCGAGGGCACCGCGATGCTCGAGTCGTGCATGCGCCCCGACCTGGTCACCGAGATCACCCTGCAGCCGGTGCGCCGCCACAACGTCGACGCGGCGATCTTCTTCTCCGACATCGTCGTGCCCCTCAAGGCCATCGGCATCGACCTGGACATCAAGCCGGGCATCGGCCCGGTCGTCGCCCAGCCGATCCGACGCCGCGAGGACCTCGCACAGCTGCGCGACCTCACCCCGGACGACGTCTCGTACGTCACCGAGGCGATCGGCATGCTCACGGGTGAACTGGGCTCCACGCCGTTGATCGGTTTCGCCGGTGCGCCTTTCACCCTCGCGAGCTACCTCGTCGAGGGCGGCCCGTCCCGCAACCACGAGCACACCAAGGCCCTCATGTACGGGGACCCGCAGCTGTGGGCGGACCTCCTCGACCGCCTGGCCGAGATCACCTCCGCCTTCCTGAAGGTCCAGATCGAGGCCGGCGCCTCGGCGGTCCAGCTCTTCGACTCCTGGGTCGGCGCCCTCGCCCCGGCGGACTACCGCCGTTCGGTGATGCCGGCCTCGGCGAAGGTCTTCGACTCCGTCGCCTCCTACGGGATCCCGCGGATCCACTTCGGCGTGGGCACCGGCGAGCTGCTCGGCCTGATGGGCGAGGCCGGCGCGGACGTCGTCGGCGTCGACTGGCGCATCCCGCTGGACGAGGCGGCCCGCCGCGTCGGGCCCGGCAAGGCGCTGCAGGGCAACCTCGACCCCGCCGTGCTGTTCTCCACCACCGAGGCCGTCGAGGCCAAGACGGACGAGGTCCTGGCGGCCGCCGCCGGGCTGGAGGGCCACGTCTTCAACCTGGGTCACGGGGTCCTGCCGACCACCGACCCGGAGGCCCTGACCCGCCTGGTGGACTACGTCCACACGAAGACCCAGCGCTAGCCGGCGCCGCGGGGCGCGGGCCTCGGGCTGGCTGCCGGCGCTGCGCGGAGCCGATCCCCAGTCCCGCTCCGCCCCGGGCCCCCTTCCGGGCGCTTCGCGCCCGGTGCGCTCAAACGCCGCGCGGGCTGGATTGTGCCGGCTGCGCGGCAATTCCAGCCTCGCCGGCGTTTGAGGCGCGGGGGTCTGGGGGGCGGAGCCCACAGTTTCGGAAAGGGGCGGGGTGGGGAACGGCTCCGCGCAGCGGCAGCCGCAGCGGGACCGGGGCCGGGGCCTACACCCCCGCGGCGCGCACGGCGGAGACGGCCTTGCGCGCGGCCACCAGGACGGGGTCCCAGACCGGGGAGAACGGCGGGGCGTAGCCCAGGTCCAGGGCGACGACCTGCTCCACCGTCATGCCCGCGGTGAGGGCGACCGCCGCGACGTCCACCCGCTTCGCGGATCCCGCACCGCCCACGATCTGCACCCCCAGCAGCCGGCCCGTCCGCCGCTCGGCCAGCATCTTGACCGTCATGTCGGCGGCCGTCGGGTAGTAGCCCGCGGTGGTCGTGGAGCTGATGGTCGCCGTCACGAAGCGCAGGCCGACTTCGAGCGCGTCCCGCTCCCGCAGCCCCGTACGGGCGATCTCCAGGTCGCAGACCTTGCTCACCGCCGTGCCGACCACCCCCGGGAACGTGGCGTAGCCGCCGCCGATACCGGAGCCGATCACCTGGCCGTGCTTGTTGGCGTGGGTGCCCAGCGGGATGTGCCGGTGGCGGCCGGCCACCAGGTCCAGCACCTCCACGCAGTCGCCGCCGGCCCAGACGTTGCCGTGGCCGCGGACCCGCATCGACAGGTCCGTCAGCAGGCCGCCCGAGGTACCGAGCGGCAGTCCGGCCGCCCGGGCGAGGGCGGTGCGCGGTTCGACGCCGATGCCGAGGACCACCACGTCCGCCGGGTACTCGTCGCCGGCCGCGGTGGCCACCGCGCGGGCGCGGCCCTCCTCGTCGGTGAGGACCTTCACGACCTCGGCGCCGGCGACCGTGCTGATGCCCATGCGGTTCATGGCGCTGTGCACGAGGCCGCCCATGTCCGGGTCGAGGGTGGCCATGGGCTGGGCGCCGCGGTGCAGGACGGTGACCTCGTAACCCCGGTTGACCAGGGCTTCCGCCATCTCGACGCCGATGTAGCCCGCCCCGACGACCACGGCCCGGCGGCCCGGCGTGCGCTCCAGGGTGTCCATCAGGCGCTGGCCGTCGTCGAGGGTCTGCACGCCGTGCACGCCGTGCGCCCCGATCCCGGGCAGCCGGGGCCGGACCGGCCGGGCACCGGTGGCCAGGACCAGCTTGTCGTAGCCCGTCCAGGACTCCTCCCCGGATTCGAGGTCGCGGGCCCGTACCCGGCTCCCGGCCAGGTCGAGTTCGACGACCTCGGTCCGGGTGCGCAGGTCGATGTGGCGGGCCCGGTGCTCCTCGGGGGTCCGGGCGATCAGGTCGTCTCGCTCGGCGACCTGGCCGCCGATCCAGTACGGGATCCCGCACGCGGAGTACGAGGTGAAGTGCCCCCGCTCGAAGGCGATGATCTCCAGCTCCGCCGGGCCCTTCAGCCGCCGGGCCTGGGGGGGGGGGGGGGGGGGGGGGGGGGGGGGGGGGGGGGGGGGGGGGGGGGGGGGGGGGGGGGGGGGGGGGGGGGGGGGCTGACAAGCCCGCGTGCGTAGCGCACATATAACAGAAGGATCCGCG
>NZ_JBVHVT010000114.1:0-21419 GCF_055564695.1 Streptomyces sp. NPDC029014 | reverse complement strand
CCTCCTTCTCCACTGCGAAAGAGGCCAGTCTCACTGGGAAGACGGAAAACGCGGGACACCCCTTTGTCCCAAGCGGGGGCGTCTGCCGTGCGCGGCCCGGGCCGACCCGGAGCCGCGCAACCCTCCTCAGCCCTGCGCCAGTTGGGGAGGGCGCACCGTTGCCCCCTCCCTGCTGCTCGCACCGGCCCGGAGGGGGCGACCCGCCGCACGGGCAGGAGTACCGCGCATGTGCCGCATCCACCACGACCACTCGTCCCGGACGCCGCAGGACTACACGGCGGGGATCCACACCGGGTACTGGTTCGAGGCCGTCTGTTACCGGGACGGCCACGACCGGCGGCCCGAGCTGCTGTACCGGACGATGCTGGAGACGCCCGAAAGGGCGATCCGGCTGGTCCGGATGCAGATCCGGACCACGCACCCCTTCGCCCTGTCCCCCGCAGAGGTCGACCGCGCGCTCGCCTGGGCCGACGGCGGCGGGCGGGTGCAAGCCCTGGCCGCCCTGCACCGCGGCGAGCCCGCCGGCTTCAGCATCGTGCTGCGCGACGGGCGGCGGCCCGCGTGGCGCGTCCTGCCCGTCGCCCACCTCACCCTGACTCCCGCCCACCGCTGACCGGCCGTCACTCCGCCTCCGGGATGCAGCCCGCAGGCCGATGTCCCGGTCGTGGAGCGGTGATTAAGTTCAGGGCATGGAAATCTCACGGGGGAAGGCAGAAGGCGGTGCGCGGCAGGTTGGGGCCGGCGCCGGGCATCGATGGCAGACGGCGGCGCTCTGGGTCGGGGCCGGGCTGGTCACGCTCGTGCTGTCGAACATAGTGCTGCGCGTACCGCTCGGGGTCGGCGACCAGATCTTCGGACCGGGCCCGCTGCTCATCGTGATCGGGCTCGCGGTCGCCGCGCTCCTGGTGCGGCGGGCACCGGGCGTCACCCTTTCGCTGATGCTGGTCACCGCGTGCGCGCTGATATTCGTGACGAACACGCCGCAGATGACGTTCGTCCCGGTGGTGGCCGGCGCGGTCGCGCTCGGACGCGTCGCCTCCTCCCGGCCCCGGCGGGTCGCCCTGACCGCCGTCGCCGTCACGGTGCTGGCCGTGCTGCTCGGGCAGCTCGCCCGGCCCGTCCTCGGCGGGCCCGGCCTCGTGCTCGCACAGAGCCAGCTGCCGATCGTCGTACTGGCCTGGCTGATAGGCGACTCCATGCGGCGCAGCCGCGAGTCCGCCGCGCAGGAGCAGGCCCGCGCCACCGAACAGGCCCTCGCCGAGGAACGGCTGCGCATCGCCCGCGAACTGCACGACCTGGTCGCCCACAGCATCGGCATCATCGCGATCCAGGCGGGCGTCGGCAGCCGCGTCATCGACAAGCAGCCCGCACAAGCCCGCGAGGCGCTGCAAGCCATCGAATCCACCAGCCGGGAGACCCTGGCGAGCCTGCGCCGCACCCTGGTGGCACTGCGCCGCAGCGAACCCGCACCGCTGGCCCCCACACCCGGCCTCGACGGGCTGGAGCAGCTCGCCGCCGCGACCGGGAGCGACACCGGGGTCCAGATCGAGGTGGTCCGGTCCGGAGAGCGGCGGCCCCTGCCGCCGGACATCGAGCTGGCAGCGTTCCGGATCGTGCAGGAGTCCCTGACGAACGTCGTCCGGCACGCCGGGGCGGCCACGTGCCGGGTGGCCGTCGGGTACGGGGACGGGGAGCTGGCCCTGGAGATCACCGACGACGGGCGGGCGACCGCGGTGGCGCACTCCGGCAGCGGATTCGGCATCACCGGCATGCGGGAGCGGACCGCCCTGCTCGGCGGCCGCTTCGAGGCCGGGCCCATACCCGGGGGCGGCTTCCGGGTGGCGGCCGGCCTGCCCGTCGACCCGGCCGGGCCGCCCGAGTCTGCCGAACCGCAGCATGGTGGGGGCGACCGCGAGGACGAGCGCATGGACGAGTACGTGAAGGAAGGGGAGCGATGAGCGGCAGCATCCGCGTTCTGCTGGCCGACGACCAGCCGCTGGTGCGGTCGGGGCTGCGGGTCCTGATGGCCGACACCCCGGACATGGAGGTCGTCGGCGAGGCGGCGAACGGCGCCGAGGCGGTCCGGCTCACCGCCGAGCTCGACCCGGACGTGGTGGTGATGGACATCCGGATGCCGGAGATGGACGGCATCGAAGCCACCCGCCGGATCACCGCCGGCCGCCCCGGCGGGCGCCCCGGCCGCGGCGGGACGGAGGGCGGCTCGTCGGGCGGGGCGTCGGGGGGTGCGTCGGGCGGGGCCCGGGTGCTGATCCTGACCACCTTCGACGAGGACGACCACGTCTACGGGGCGCTGCGCGCCGGCGCGAGCGGCTTCGCCGTCAAGGACATGGCTCTGGACGACATCCTGGCGGCCGTCCGCGTCGTCGCCGCCGGTGACTCTCTGCTCGCACCGGGCGTCACGCGGCGGCTGATAGCGGACTTCGCCGCGGCCCCGGCGCCCGCCCCGGAGCGGGTGCCGGTCGTCACGGAGCGGGAGCAAGAAGTCCTGACGCTCGTCGGACGAGGACTGTCGAACAGTGAGATCGCGGAGAGCCTCTTCATCTCCATCGCCACCGCCAAATCACATGTGGCACGGCTACTGACGAAGCTCGACGCCCGCGACCGGGTCCAACTGGTGATCAAGGCCTATGAGATGGGGCTCGTCAGCCCGCCACGGTGACGGCCGGCCGGCAGTCGGCGGGGGCCGGGCGTGACCGGGTGCGGTACAGCGGGTGGCGGCGTACAGTCGCGCACGCCCCGAGCGCGGCACGGCAGCCGCCACCCCCGCGACCCGCACTCGTCAAGGCCTGCCCTTGGCGTCCCCTCGCGACGAATCGCTCCACACCAGGGTGATCAACAGTTGACGAACCGTCAACACCTCGTTAGAGGTACACGCGCGGTTCCCGGATCGGCCCGAAATTTTCGCGCGGCCCGTCCGTGCAGGTGGAGGCGCGGCCCTTGGCGCCGTCCGCGCGGTCGACCTCGCACCAGATCCGTTTGCCGCCGCCCTCACGCTGCCAGCCCCACCGGTCGGCGAGCCCGTCGACCAGCTCCAGCCCGCGCCCGCCGGTGTCCTCCCCGCAGGCCTGCCGCCGGGACGGGGCACGGTCACTGGCGTCGGCGACCTCCACCCGCACGCCCGGCCCACCGAACAGCATCCGCAGCACCGCCGGGCAGCCGGTGTGCACCACGGCATTGGTGACCAACTCGGAGATCAACAGGATCAGCGTCTCGGCGAGCGGCTCGTCGTCCTTTATCCCGCACCCCGCCAGCCGGGAACGCGCCCACCGGCGGGCCCGGCCGACCTCCGCGGGGTCCGGTCCTACCTCCAGCTGCACCTGAAGCACCTGCACCGCTCACACCATCCGAACCGGCGGACACGTCGCCTTGTGACAGGACGGGATCACCGAACGTGACCCCTCTGCGCAGCAGCATGGTTGACATACAGTCACCGCGACAAGCGCTTCAGGCATATTCCAGCGCGAAGATGAAGGCGTGGTGCATACTGTGCGGCGCTCACGCCGCGCTACCGCTCGCATTCCCGGGAGCGTACCGGAGCAGTCCCCCGCATTCGGGCCGCTTCGGGCCCCGCCAAGGACACAAACCGATATCAACTCTCCGTAATCGGACATGCGTGCCGCGTCAGCCCCCGCCAGTGGCCAGCAAATCGGCCGCCAGCACCTCCTCCGCCTCGCCCGCCGTCCACCACTGCTCGGCCCGCAGCCAAGCCCGCTTCAGGTGCAGGTGGACGTCGGCCTCCCAGGTGAAGCCCATGCCGCCGTGCACCTGGAGGCAGTCGCGCGCGTTGCCGACGGCGGCCTCGTCCGCGAGCAGCTTCGCCCCGGCGATCTCCACCGGGTCCGCCGTGACCGCCGCCGCGTACACCGCCGTCCGGGCGAGATCCGCGCGCACCAGCATCCCCGCGCACAGGTGCTTGACCGCCTGGAACCCCCCGATCGGCTGCCCGAACTGCTCGCGCTCCTTCGCATGGCGCACCGCCAGCTCCATGGTGCGCAGGGCGCTGCCGAGCTGGAGCGCCGCCGTCAGGAGCGCGCCCTCGTCACGGTACGGAGCCGCCTCCGCCCCGTCCGCGGGGGCGGGCACGCGGTGCAGCGGGGTCAGGGGGTCCACCGAGCGGACCGGCTCACCCGTGCCGAGCAGCTCCACCGGGGCCACGCCCGACCCGAGGACGGCGTCCGCCTCCCCCAGATGCGCCACGAGAGCACCGCCCGGCACTTCCGGCCCGCCCCCGCCGCCCAGGTCGAAGGCCGTGACGACCGTGGTGCCCTCCGCCGCGCCCGGGACCGTCCCGGCCGCCAGGTGCGTCGCCACCAGCGGCCCCGGCAGCAGCGCCCGCCCGGCCTCCTCGAAGACGAGCACCGCCTCCGCGAGCCCGAGCCCGACGCCGCCGGCCGCCTCCGGCAGCCGCAGCGCGAAGAACCCGGCCCCGCCCAGCTCCCGCCACAGCCCCCGGTCGAGCGCCACCGCCGCTGCGGCGTCCACGGCGGCCCGCAGCGCCTCGCGCCCGTACCGCCGCGCCAGCAGCTCCCGTACGCCCGCCCGCAGGTCCCGCTGCTCCTGCGTCGGCTGGAAGTCCATGCCCTTCACCGGCCCTTCGGGAGGCCGAGGATCCGCTCGGCGACGATGTTGCGCTGGATCTGCGAGGTGCCCGCGGCGATCGTGTACGACAGGGAGGACAGCCGCTCGCGCACCCACTCCTCCTCCAGTACGAGCGAGCCCGCGCCCAGCACCTCGGCGGCCGTGTCGTACAGCTCCTGCCGCGCGTGCGAGTAGGCCAGCTTGAACACCGATCCGCCCGTCCCCGGGACCCCGCCCGACCTCCCCCGAGTTCTCGACTCCGCTCGAACAGGGGGGACCCCCATGGCCCCGCTCACGTTCCACTGGGTGAGCCGCCACAGCGCGCCGAACTCCGCGTGCAGCCGGCCGATGCGGCGCCGCAGCACCGGGTCGTCCCAGCGGCCGTTCGCCCTCGCCGCGCGGGCGAGCTCGCCCAGGGTGCGCCGGCAGGCCACCACCTCGCCGACGAAGGCCGTGCCCCGCTCGAAGGAGAGGGTGACCATGGTGACCCGCCAGCCGTCGTTCTCCTCCCCGACCCGGTTGGCCACCGGGACCCGCACCTCGTCGAGGAACACCTCGGCGAACTCGGTGCTCCCGGCCAGGGTGCGCAGCGGCCTGACCGTCACGCCGGGCGCGTCCATGGGCATGGCCAGCCAGGAGATGCCCCTGTGCCGCGGCGCGCCGGGGTCGGTGCGGACGAGGAGTTCGCACCAGTCGGCGATCTCCGCGTGCGAGGTCCACACCTTCGAGCCGGTGACGACGTACGCGTCGCCGTCGCGGACCGCGCGCGTCCGCAGGGAGGCCAGGTCGGAGCCGGCGCCGGGCTCGCTGAAGCCCTGGCACCACACCTCGTCGCCGCGCAGCACGGGCGGCAGCCAGCGGGCGCGCTGCTCGGCGGTGCCCTCGGCGGCGATGGTCGGGCCGGCGTGCAGCAGCCCGACGAAGTTCGCGCCGACGTAGGGGGCCCCGGCGCGCTCGGTCTCCTCCAGGAAGATCAGGTGCTGGGTGGGGGTGGCGCCGCGCCCGCCGGCGTCGACGGGCCAGTGCAGGCCCGCGTACCCGGCGTCGTACAGCCTGCGCTGCCAGCCGAGGTCGTGGGCGCGGCGGCCCGGCCAGTCGTCGGGGGACGGCTTCGGCGGCAGCTCGGGCAGCACCTTGGCGAGCCACTCGCGCAGCCGCGCCCGGAACTCCTGCTCCTCCTGCGTGTACGCGAGGTCCACTACCGTTACCGTGCCGTCCCGGCGCCGGTCGCGGCCCGGTCGCGGTCCAGGTCGAGGCCGAGCATGCGGATGGCGTTGCCGCGCATGAGCTTGTAGACCGTCTCCTCGTCGAGGCCCTTGACGTGGTCGAGGGCGACCTCCTTGGTGTGCGGGAAGGTCGAGTCGACGTGCGGGTAGTCGGTCTCGAAGGTGGCGTTGTCGCGTCCGACGACGTCGAGCGAGGCGATGCCGTGCTTGTCCCGGAAGAAGCAGCAGAACATCTGCCGGTAGTAGTACGTGGACGGCGGCTCCGGGATCAGGTCGCGGACCCCGCCCCAGGCGCGGTGCTCCTGCCAGACGTCGTCGGCGCGTTCCAGGGCGTACGGGATCCAGCCCATCTGGCCCTCGCTGTAGGCGAGCTTGAGCTGCGGGAACTTCACCAGGACCCCGCTGAAGAGGAAGTCCATCATCGAGGCCATGGCGTTGTTGAAGCTCAGCGAGGCCTGGACGGCGGGCGGGGCGTCGGGGGAGGCGGCCGGCATCTGGGACGAGGACCCGATGTGCATGTTGACGACGGTGCCGGTCTCCTGGCAGACGGCGAAGAAGGGGTCCCAGTAGCCGGAGTGGATGGAGGGGAGCCCGAGGTAGGTGGGGATCTCGGAGAAGGTGACGGCGCGGACCCCGCGGGCGGCGTTGCGGCGGATCTCTGCGACGGCCAGGTCGATGTCCCACAGGGGGATGATGCACAGCGGGATCAGCCGGCCGCCGCTGTCGCCGCACCACTCCTCGACCATCCAGTCGTTGTACGCGCGCACGCAGGCGAGGGCGACCTCCTTGTCGCGGGCCTCGGCGAAGGTCTGCCCGCAGAAGCGCGGGAAGGTGGGGAAGCAGAGCGAGGCCTCGACGTGGTTGAGGTCCATGTCGGCGAGCCGGGCCTTGGGGTCCCAGCAGCCGCGGCGCATCTCGGCGCGGGTGATGCCCTCCAGGGTCATGTCGTCGCGGTCGAAGCCGACGGCGGCGATGTTCCGCTTGTACGGGAACTTCAGGTCCTCGTAGATCCACCAGTCGGTCGGCGGGCCGTCGGGGTCCATGGAGATCACGTACTTGCCGCCGCGGTACTCCAGCTCGCCGATGCCGGCGGTGAGCGGCCTGGGGCCGCGGTCGCGGTACCTGGCGGGCAGCCAGACGTCGAAGAGGTGGGCGGGTTCGATGACGTGGTCGTCGACGCTGATGATCCGAGGCAGTTCCATGGTGTCCCCTCACCGCGAGCCGGATCGAGCCTGATCCGGTGAGCCGAATCCGTCGGAGCCGATCTGATGGACCCGAGCCGATCTGATGGACCGTCAGAAAATGCGGTCGCTCCACGCTAGCCCCGCCACCCCTGGACCGACAAGCGCCCCGGCCCTACGCTCTGCCCATTATCTGACTACCCGTCAGCAATGACCCGTCGAACGGAGGGCTGCCATGCCGGGAACGACGCGGACGCCGGCCGACACCGCGCACGAACTGGACGACTCCCCCACCCTCTGGGCACTCGTCGCCCGGCGGGCGGAGCTGACCCCCGACGCCCCCGTCCTCATCCAGGCGGCCCCGGACCCCGCCGACGACCGGACGATCACCTTCGGCGAGCTGCGCGACCGCGCCGAGCGCGTGGCCGCGGGCCTGTACGGGATGGGGGTGCGCCCGGGCACGGTCGTCGCCTGGCAACTGCCCACCCGGATCGAGACGGTCCTGCTCTCGCTCGCCCTGGCCCGGCTCGGGGCCGTCCAGTCCCCCGTGATCCCCTTCTACCGGGACCGCGAGGTGGGGTTCGCGCTGCGCGAGTCCAAGGCCGAGTTCTTCGCCGTCCCCGGCCTCTGGCGGGGCTTCGACCACACCGCGATGGCCGGGCGGCTCGGCGCCCGCGGCGTCTTCACGGCGTACGAGGCCGCCGACCTCCCGGACGGGGACCCGGCCGGACTCCCCGCACCGCCCGCCGACGGAACCTCCGTGCGCTGGATCTACTGGACCTCCGGCACCACCTCGGACCCCAAGGGCGTCCTGCACACCGACCGCTCGCTGATCGCGGGCGGCTCCTGCCTCGCCCACGCCCTGCGGCTCGGCCCGCAGGACGTGGGCTCGATGGCGTTCCCCTTCGCCCACATCGCCGGCCCCGACTACACGGTGATGCTGCTGCTGTACGGGTTCCCCGCGGTGCTCTTCGAGAAGTTCGCGATGCCGGACGCGCTGGACGGCTACCGGCGCCACGGGGTCACGGTCGCGGGCGGCTCGACCGCCTTCTACTCGATGTTCCTCGCCGAGCAGCGCAAGAACCCGTCCCAACCCCTCATCCCGACCCTCCGCCTGCTCGCCGGCGGCGGCGCCCCGAAGCCGCCCGAGCTGTACCACGCGGTGGTCCGGGAACTGGGCTGCCAGCTCACCCACGGCTACGGCATGACCGAGGTCCCGATGATCACCATGGGCGCCCCGGACGACACCGCGGACCACCTCGCCACCACCGAGGGCCGCCCCCCGGCCCGCATGTCCATCCGCATCACGGCCCCCGACGGCACCCCGCTGCCCGCCGGCGCGGACGGCGAGGTCCGACTGCGCGGCGAGGCGGTCTGCCACGGCTACCTCGACCAGTCCGGACCGGCGGACGACGGCCCCTTCGACGCGGACGGCTACCTGATCACCGGCGACCTCGGCCGCCTGACCCCCGACGGCTACCTCGTCCTCACCGGCCGCAGCAAGGACGTCATCATCCGCAAGGGCGAGAACATCTCGGCGAAGGAGATCGAGGACCTGCTCCACCTGCTCCCGGAGGTCGGCGACGTCGCCGTCATAGGCCTGCCGGACCCCGACCGCGGCGAACGCGTCTGCGCCGTCGTGGAACAGCCGCCGGGCGCCGCCCCCCTGACCCTGCACCGACTGACGGACCACCTCCGCGCCCAGGGCCTGGCCCCGCACAAGCTCCCGGAACAACTGGAACTCCTCGACGCCCTCCCCCGCAACGAGGCCCTCCGCAAGGTCCTCAAATACCGACTCCGCGAACGCTTCGCGTAGGCCGCGCGGGGCCGGGGGCCGGGCGGGCGGGGCCCGCGGGGTGGGTCAGGCGTCCGGGGCTTCCACGCCGCAGTACGACGCGAAGGCGGTGAGGAGGCCGTCCTCCGAGAGGCGGCCGTCGCCGTCCGTGTCCAGGGCCGCCGCCACAGGGCCGGCCAGCTCCGCCGGGGTGCCCAGGACGCGCAGGACGCGGGCCGCCTCGGCCGGGGTCACGCCGCCGCCGTCCACGTCGGCCACCGCGATCACCGCGTGCAGGAACGGCCGCGCGATCTCCGCGAACCGCTGCGGGCTGTCCCGCAGCCGCTTCGCCGCCCCGGTGATGAACTCCTGCCGGGTCACCCGCTGGTCGCCGTCGACGTCCGCGATGCCCGCCATCCCCTGCCAGAACGCCTCCGCGCCCGCGAACACGGCCTGGCCCTTCTCCGAGCGCGGGGCCGTGCCGAATTCGGCCAGCACCGCCTTGGCGGCCGCGCTGAAGTCCTGGCGGTCGATATATCCGTTGCCGTCCTGGTCGAAGGTGGCGAACCGGGCGGCGATCTTGCGCTCGTACTCTGCGCTGTCCATATCGGGGGTTCCGCCTTCACGTGTGCGGTGGGGTGCAGTTCAAGACAAGCGGGAGCGTAAGCCCTTTGCGGCCCGCACGTTAAGCGAAGGCGTCAAGGAGGCGGCCGCATCGAACCCGCGCACGGGAAGCGCGACGGGGCGCGCACATCCGTGCCCATGTGCCGGCCCCATGTGCCGCGCCGCGCCCCTGCGTTCACACCCCGTCACAGCGCGTCCGCGGCGGGCCACTCTTCCAGGCGAGGTTGCCGCAAAACAGGCGAGCACCGGCCCGTGCCCATTACATTCGATGCGTCGACACACGGCTGGGGGCACGATGCCGAAGGACGCACCACCGCGCTGGGACCGCCGCATGCAGCAGCGGCTCGCCCGCGGCGAGGCCGCCGCGCTCGGCGAACTGTACGACCGCTTCGCCTCGCTCGTGCACAGCCTGGCCCACCGGGTGCTCGGCGACGAGAGGGCCGCCGACCGGATCACCCGCGAAGTGTTCGGCTACATCTGGGAGAACCCGGACGCCTACGACCCCAAGCAGGGCTCCCTGCGCTCCTGGGTGGCCCGGGTCACCCAGTGCCAGGCCGTCGCCCGGCTGCGCCAGACCGAGGTCGGCCGCGGTTCGCGCGAGGAGATCGAGCAGAAGGTCCGCAGCGCCAGCGCCGCCGCCCGCGCCGACTACATCGTCACCTCGATGCCCGCGCCGCTGCGCGCCGCTCTGGAACTCGCCTACTTCAAGCGGCGCGACTACCGGCAGGCCGCCGCCGACCTGCAGATCAGCGAGGACGAGGCGCGGCGCCGGCTGCGCCTGGGACTGCAGCTGCTGTCCACCGCCAACGTCCTCACGCCGGGGGACGCCACCCCGCCCGGCTTCGGCCCGCCCGGATATGGAACGCCCCGATGAACGGTCCCGACGACGGACGCGACGGACCCGACGGACCCGACGGCCACGACGGATCCGACGGCCACGAGGAGCGGCAGATCGGCCGGCCGCCACGGATACCGGGTCCGCGCGGTCCCGCCGACGACCTCGACCCGCGGTACGCGCCCCGGCCGCTGCCGGAGCCACCGCAGCCGCCGACGCCCGTACGGCCCGAGCGGGCCCCCGAGCCCCGCTCGCACGCCGTGCTGAAGTCGCTGCTCGGCGCGTGGGCGCTGGCCGCCTGCTCCGGCGAGGAGATCCAGGCGGTGGAGGCGCACCTCACCGAGTGCGCGCCGTGCGCGGAGGAGGCGCTGCGGCTGCGCGACGCGGTGGGGCTGCTGCACCCGGCGGAGAGCCTGGACCTCAAGCCGCTGCTGCGCTCGCGGGTGCTGGAGGACTGCCTGGGCAAACGGCCGGCCCGGATCCCGCTCCCGGCGTGGGCGAGCCCGTACGACACGGAGACCGCGCGGCTGGACGCGCTGCTGCGGGACTTCGGGGACTCCGAGTGGGAGACCCCGGTCCGGCTGAAGTGGTTCGAGGAGGAGCACCGGCAGACCCGCCGCACCACGGTCGCCGGGGTGATCGGCCACCTGCTCACGGTGGACGGGATGATCGCGGGCGCCCTGGGCCTGGACGACCCGCTGGGCCCGGCCGCGGCGCAGGAGCGGGGCCCGGCGGCCCGTACGGAGCTCTACTGGAACTCCGTCGAGCAGCCGATCACCCGCCAGGTCCGCGAGCCGTGGCGGGAGCAGGGCCACACGCTGGTGCGGACGGTGTCGTTCGCGGGCCGGGGCGTGGCCGAGCTGTCCGTGGACTACGGGCACTTCGCGCTGCCGCTCGGGGACGCGTTCCTGGAGCGGGCCTTCGAGTGCTGGGTGCACGCCTGGGACATCGCGGAGGCGGTGGACTACCCGTACGACCCGCCGTCGGGACCGCACCTGCACCGGATGATCGACCTGGCGGCCCGGCTGCTGCCGAGCGCGCTGGCGCACCGCCGCCGGGCCGGGCTGGCGGCTCCGGCGCGCGGACTGGTCGCGGCCGGGGCGCCCGGCCGGACCCTGCACCTGGAGATCGAGGGCTCGGGCGGCGGGAGCTGGGACATCGCCCTGGACTCGCCGGCCGCGAAGCCGTCGGCGGAGCACACGGTGGCGCGGATCGCGCTGGACGGGGCCGAGTTCTGCCAGCTGGCCGCCGGGCACATCTCGCCGGAGGAGGCGGCCGTCGGGCAGCACGGTGACCGGGAGGCGATCCGCGACGTGCTGTTCGCGGCCGCCTCCCTCAGCCACCTCTAGGGCTGTCGCCGGAAAGGTTTGTCGCGAGGCGGTGAACCTTCCCGGTCACAGCACCAGCCTTTGGCCCCCGCGGTCCCGTCCGGCCCCGGCCGGGCGGGGGCCGGAGCCCTCGGACCCGGGGGCCGGTGCCCGGTGCGGCCCCGCGGGCCGTGTGCCGGGGCGCTGCCGCGGACCCTGCGCCTCGAACGCCGGCGAGGCTGGATCGCCCTGGGGGTCAGGCGAAGACGACCGTGCGGGTGCCGTTCAGCAGGACGCGGTGCTCGCTGTGCCACTTCACGGCCCGCGCCAGCGCCTGGCACTCCACGTCCCGGCCGATCGCGACGAGCTGGTCCGGGGTGACCTCGTGGCCGACCCGCTCGACCTCCTGCTCGATGATCGGGCCCTCGTCGAGGTCGGCCGTCACGTAGTGCGCGGTGGCACCGATCAGCTTCACACCGCGGGCGTGCGCCTGGTGGTACGGCTTGGCGCCCTTGAAGCTCGGCAGGAAGGAGTGGTGGATGTTGATGATGCGGCCGCTGAGCTCCTTGCACAGGGTGTCCGACAGCACCTGCATGTAGCGCGCCAGGACGACGAGCTCCACGTTCTCGTCGCGGACCAGCTCCAGCAGCTGCGTCTCCGCGTCGGCCTTGGTGTCCTTCGTCACCGGGATGTGGTGGAAGGGGATGTCGTACGAGCGGACCAGCTCTTCGAAGTCGGTGTGGTTGGAGACGACGGCGGCGATCTCCACCGGCAGGGCCCCGATCCGGGTGCGGAACAGCAGGTCGTTCAGGCAGTGCCCGAACTTCGACACCATCAGCACGACCCGCATGCGCTCGTCGGAGCGGTGGATCTCCCAGTCCATCCGGAACGAGTCGCCGATCGCGGCGAAGCTGGCCCGCAGCTTCTCCACGGAGACGGGGGGCTCGGCCGAGAAGTGCACCCGCATGAAGAAGAGGCCGGTGTCGCGGTCGCCGAACTGCCGGCTGTCCTCGATGTTGCATCCGGTCATGAACAGGTAACTGGACACGGCGTGCACGATGCCCTGCTTGTCGGGGCAGGACAGGGTCAGTACGTACTGCTGGGGTGCCTGGGGCTGCGGGTCGTCGCTCATGGCACCACAGCCTTTCACACCGGGCGGGTGAGCATCCTCAGCAGTTCCAGCGAACGCGGCGCGGCATCCGGGTCCTCGCCGTCCGCCTGTGCCAGCCGTACGTGCGCCTCGCGCGCGGCGCGCACCGCCTCGGGCCAGCCGTGGTGTTCCAGATAGGCGGACACGGGGGCGTCGGGGCCGACCTGGTGGAGGATGCGCAGCACGCGGAGGACAGCGACGTCGACGAGGGTGGCCTCCTGCACGTCGCGGAAGATCGTGCCGACGTACTTCTCAGCGGACCAGCTGTCCAGCCAGGTGTCCTCGACCAGCCGGTAGACGGCGTCGGTGACGTCCCCGTATCCCTCGGCGCCCGCGAGCCAGACCTCTTCCTGGAAGGCGGTATCGGAGAGCATGTGCAGCGCCGAGCGCACGTTGCTGCGCCAGCGCCACCACGGCATGTCGTTCAGGGGCATGCCGCCCATGGTGGAGGAGCGGCCGCCGCGTCGGGAAGAGTTCTTCGAAGCTTGGGCGAATGTCACGCTTTCGATCGTACGTTCCGGTCTGGAGCGATCTTCAGGCACCTGTGGAGGACCACGCCCCCGTCATTCACCTGGACGTCACCCGCTGTTACGTCGATCTCACTGCCGAGTTCCCCGTGGGGCGGAAGGGTGCTGGGACATGACCGATCGGAGACGCACAACTCCCCGCTTCCGCACCGCCACTGCCGCCGCGACGGGGGCCTGCCTCCTCGCCGGCTGCGGCGTGCTCCCCGGAAGCTCGCGCGGCCCCACGGACACCATCACGGTCATGACCTTCGCCCCGCAGGACACCAGCGCCACCAACATGCCGGGAATGACCGGTATGGCCAAGGCGTACGAGGACTGGGTCAACGCGTCGGGCGGGATCAACGGCCGCAAGCTGCGCGTGCTCACCTGCAACGAGAAGAACACCCCGTCGGGCGCCGCCGACTGCGCCCGCAAGGCCATCGCCGAGAAGGCCGTCGCCGTCGTCGGCTCCTACAGCCAGCACGGACGTGCCTTCATGGCCCCGCTGGAGGTCAAGGGCATCCCCTTCATCGGCGGGTACGGGGTCTCCGCGGAGGAGTTCCAGAGCAACCTCTCCTTCCCCGTCAACGGCGGCCAGCCCGTGCTCCTCGCCGGCGCCGGACGCCAGCTGGGCCGCGCCTGCAGCCATGTGGCGCTGGTCCGGCCCGACACCCTCGCCGGCGACTCCATGCCGATCCTGCTCAACGCCGGCCTGCGGTCCGACGGCACCGGCAAGGTGGGCGAGGCCGCCGACATCCGCGCCGCCGAGGACTCCGCCGACTACACGCCGCAGGCCCGCGAAGCCCTGACGAACTCCTCCGGCGGCAAGGACCGCGGCTGCGTGACGGCCGTGCTGGGCCAGCGCACCGAGACGTTCTTCGACGCCTTCCGCCGGGCCGACGACAAGCGCCGGAACCCGCAGATCGCCTCCGTGCTGGGCAGTGTCAGCCAGGCCCTCATCGACCGCACCGGCGGACGGGAGAGCCCCTTCGAGGGCGCGCTCGTCACCAGTTGGTACCCGGTGTCGAGCGACCCGGTCTGGAAGCCGATGCGGAAGGTGATATCCGAGCACGCCTTCGGCAACGACGCCGTGGACCCGGACGACAGCGGTACGCAGACCACCTGGATCGCGTACACCGTGCTCAGCGAGGCCATCAAGCGCCTGAAGTCCGGCGAGGACGTCACCCCGCACAAGGTGACGCGCGCCCTGAACCAGTCGGACCCCGTCAAGACCGGCGGCCTGACCCCCGACCTGAACTGGCGCTACGAGAACATGCGCGCCCTGGCCGGCTTCCCGCGCATCGTCAACGGGCAGGTCACCTTCCAGGTCGTCCGGTCCGGGCGGCTCGTCGCCCAGCAGGGCGAGCAGCCGATGGACATGACGCAGACGCTGGAGCAGGCCCCGAGCACCACGTGACGTGGGCCCTGGCCCGCAGGCCCCGGCCTGCGGGCCAGGGCCAGGGCCTGGGCCAGGGCCTGGGCCAGGGCCAGGGCCAGGGCCAGGGCCAGGGCCAGGGCCAGGGCCAGGGCCAGGGCCTGGGGCCGCGGGCGCCGGGACTACAGCTGCGACTTGTCCCGTTTGGTGAGGTTGTACTTGGTCGCGATCGAGTTCCACAGGGGCGCGGCCGTCTCCTTCGCCCGGGTCGCCTCCCCGCTCGACTTGTTGCCGTCGCTCGCGTCGTCGGTGTTCCGGGCCCGGCCGTCCTTGCAGCCCTTCTTGTCGCCCTTCTCCCCGGCGAGGTCGTCCGCCCAGGCCGCGTAGCTGTTGTCGGCGTCCGCCGAGGCCTTCCAGGCCTTGTTGAGCGCCGCGGACAGCCTCGCGTTGTTCGGGAGCTGGTCGATCTTCACGTCCTGGAGCCGGGTGACCAGCTCCTCGCGCTGGCGGGCCGCGTCGCGCAGGTCGCTCGCCGCCGTGTCCAGGTTGCGGCAGCTCTTGATGTCGTCGACGGCCTTGATCACGCTGGACCGGCTGTCGTTGCTGTCCGCGAGGAGCTTGTCCAGCTGGATGGCCTGGGACCGGGCCGGGTCCACCGGCGCCTCGGCGGCCGCCGCGGCCGAGCTGCCCGCGGACGGGGTGGGGGCGTCCGCCGCCGCGGCCGGGTCGTTGTTCTGCTTCTTGCCGTCGCTGAGCAGCGCGCCGACCCCGAGCCCGACCACCGCCAGGCCGACCACCACGGCCCCGATGACCGCCGGCGGCACGCGCCGGGCCGGCTCGGGCGGGGGCGGCGGGGCGAACTGCTGCTGCCCCGGCCCGCCCGGCGGGAACGACTGCTGCGGGTGCCGCCCGGGCGGTACGGGGTGCTGCCCGCGCGGCGGGTACGGGCGCGGCGGCGGCTGCCGCAGCACCGGCTCCTGGATCGGCGGGAGCTGCTGGGTGTGCCCGTCGCTGCCGACGACACCCCCGTCGCCGTCGCGGAACAGCCCGTCGAAGCCGTCGGTCACCGGCGGGATGTACTGGGTGGCCGCCTCGTCGAACGAGGGGGCCGGTGCCGCCGGGCCCGCCGGCACCGGCGGGATGAACTGCGTCGCCGCCTCGTCGTGCGCGGGCGCGGCGGGTCCCGCCGGCACCGGCGGGATGTACTGCGTCGCCGCCTCGTGGTGCCCGGGGGCCGCGGGCCCGGCCGGGACGGGCGGGATGAACTGCGTCGCCGCCTCGTCGTACGCGGTGCCCGCCTGCGGGCCCGGGACGCCCGGGGCACCCGGGACCGGTGGGGTGTACGCCGCGCCGGGCGGGGTGTACGCCGCGCCGGGCGGGGTGTACGCCGCGCCGGGCGGGGCGGACTCCGGGCCGGCCGGGACCGGCGGGATGTACTGGGTCGCGGCCTCCGGCAGCGGCGGGTAGCCGTAGCCGTGCGGCTGGCCGGGGCCCTCCCAGCCGGGCCCGAGCACGTGCCCGGACTGCGCCGCTCCGGGCTCCGCCTGCCCGGGCCGGGGCGGCAGCTGGTCGGGGGCCGCCGGCGGCTGCGCGTACGCCGGATCGGGGCCCCACGGCGCTCCGGGCTGCGGGGCCGCCTGCGGGGCGTTCCCCTGTCCGTTCTCCGTCACCGGGACTCCTTCGCCGACTACTCCGAACACACCGAACCTACGGAACGCCGACTCACGCTACCCGGACCCCGCCCTCCCCGTCAGGCCCACGTTCCCGGATGATTCACATCACACCCGGGCATATCTTCCGTCAGGCGACCGCCTCCAGCCGCGCCGAGAACTCGCGTACCGCCGCCTCCTCCCGGTACGGCTGGAGCCGCGCCCGGAAGTCGTCCAGGTACTCCGCACCCCGGCTGGAGCGGATCCCCGACAGCAGCTCCGCCGCCCGCGCCGCGGTCTGGCAGGCCTGCTCCACCTCCCGCTGCTGCACCTGGGCCGCCGCCAGCAGCAGCATCCCGATCGCCCGGCGCCGCTCCTTCCCGGCGGGCAGTCCGGCCAGCGCCTCGCGGGCCTGCCGGGCCGCCTGCTCCGCCTGCCCCAGGTCCCGGTGGCAGTGAGCAAGCTCATCCGCGAGGTACGCCTGGTCGAAATGCCGGATCCACACCGGATCGTCCCCAGATTCCGGTTCCGCCCGCTCCAGTGCCGTGACCGCCCGCGAGGACAGCACCGCCGCTGCCCGGGCATCGCCCAGCAGCGCGTGCCCGCGCGCCTCGGCCGCGTAGAACATGGCCTCCACCCGCGGGGTCACCTGCCCGCGCGTGCCCTCCTGGGCGGCCCGCGCCAGCTGGGCGATCTCCCGCGGATTGCCGAGCTCCGCGGCGAGGTGGCTCATGGACGCCGCCAACACGTACCCGCCGTACGCCCGGTCCCCGGCCGCCTGCGCCAGCCGCAGCGCCTGGATGTAGTAGCGCTGTGCCAGGCCCGGCTGCCCGGTGTCCACCGCCATGTACCCGGCGAGCTCCGTCAGCCGGGCCACCGCCGCGAACAGGGCGCGCCCGACCGGCTCCCGGTACGAACCCCCGATCAGGCCGGACACCACGGAGTTGAGGTAGTGCACGACGACGGGCCGGACGTGCCCGCTGCCGAAGCGGTGGTCGAGCTCCTTGAGGGCCTCGGTGGTGGCCCGTACCGCCTCCACGTCCGACATGCCGACGCGCGAGCCGCCGTTGCGGGCCACCTGCGCGTCGGCCCCGGTGATCAGCCAGTCCCGGCTGGGCTCGACCAGCGCGGACGCGGCCACGCTCGACCCGGACAGGAAGTCGCGCCGTCCGACGTCGCTCCGCCACAACTCGCTGACCTGCTCGATGGCGCCGCCGACGGTCGGGGAGAACTGCAGGCCGATCCCGGAGGCGAGGTTCTTGCCGTTGGCCATGCCGATCTCGTCGATGGTGACGGTCCGGCCGAGCTTGCGGCCGAGCGCCTCGGCGATGATTCCCGGGGCCCTGCCCCGCGGTTGCTGGCCGCGTAGCCAACGGGCCACGGACGTCTTGTCGTAGCGGAGATCGAGGCCGTGCTCGGCCCCGCACATGTTGACGCGCCGGGCGAGCCCGGCGTTCGAGCACCCGGCTTCCTGAATCAGTGCCTGCAGCCGTTCGTTCGGCTGGCGGGCGAGGAGAGGCCTGGCTGCCATGAAAACCCCCAGAGGCCGCGGGTGATCGTTGGAATGATCACTTCCCGCCTGATGTGCGGAGAATCATCCGCTCTGCGTCGTGTCGCTACCCAACTCCGGCGCCCCGGCCTCCCACGCGCCCCCATCCGTGCACCAGTGCGCCCCGTATGCAGGATCGATGCAGCGCCCACCGGCCGGTTTACCCCCGTAACCCCGCCTGACCGCGGGAGTTGTGATGGTCGTGGAAGAGACCATCGGAGTCACGGAGACCGCACCCATCCCCAAGCAGCGCTCCGAGCTGCTGCTGGACCATGCCGTGCGGTACACGGAAGAACGGCACTGGGACGTCTTCGCCGGCACCTGGCTGGAGCACGCGGACGGGCGGGAGCTGTGCTCCTGCGGGGCCGCGGACTGCCCCGCTCCGGGCGGGCACCCCGCGGTGCAGGAGTGGGCGACGCTCGCCACGGGCAGCGCGGTGCGGGTCCGACAGCTGTGGGGGAAGCGGCCCGAGGCCTCGATCCTGCTGCCGACGGGCCGCACGTTCGACGCGCTCGACGTTCCGGACTCCGCGGGGTTCCTGGCGCTCGCCCGACTGGAGCGCATGGAGCGCACCCTCGGACCGGTCACCCTGACGCCCGACCACCGGATGCTGTTCTTCGTGCTGCCCGGCGCCTCTGCCAAGGTGCCGGAGATGGTCCGCCGGTACGGCTGGTCGCCGTCCGCGATCGATCTCCGGGTGCGGGGCGAGGGCGAGTACGTGGCCGCCCCGCCGACCCGGTTCGGCGGCCGGGGATCGGTCCAGTGGGCCCGCCGTCCCACCCCCGCGAACCGCTGGCTGCCGGACGCCGAGGAGCTGATCGACGCCCTCGCGTACGCGTGCGGGCGCGAGGCCGCGGCGGACCGGGCCGCCCGCCGCACCCCCTGACGAACACGGCCCGGACCAGGTGCGTTTCGCGGCCCGAAGTCATGACATACGTAACTGCCCCGCCTCTCGGGGCCGCCCTATGGTGAAACGGTAGGACCACGGGGACGAGAACGAGAGGCAGACGCATGCCGAACCAGGGTGATGCGACGGGCGGGACGTCCGGGACGGGTGGCGCACCGGCGCCGGCCGCCGGGCGGGCGGCGGTACGGGTGGAAGGCCTGTGGAAGCGCTTCGGCGACCAGGTCGCGGTCGCGGGGATCGACCTGGAACTGCCGGCGGGGAAGTTCATCGGCCTGGTCGGCCCGAACGGCGCGGGCAAGACGACGACGCTGTCGATGGTGACCGGGCTGCTGCGCCCGGACATGGGGCGGGTCGTCGTGGCCGGCCACGACGTGTGGACGGACCCGGTCGAGGTGAAGTCCCGGATCGGCGTGCTGCCCGAGGGCCTGCGCATGTTCGAGCGGCTGTCGGGCCGTGAACTGCTCGGCTACATGGGCCGGCTGCGCGGCCTGCCGGGCGAGGAGACCGACAAGCGGGCGACGCAGCTGCTGGAGGTCCTCGACCTCGCGGGCTCGCAGCACAAGCTGGTCGTCGACTACTCGACGGGCATGCGCAAGAAGATCGGGCTGGCTGCCGCGCTGCTGCACAACCCGGAAGTGCTCTTCCTGGACGAGCCGTTCGAGGGCGTGGACCCGGTGTCGGCCCAGACCATCCGCGGGGTGCTGGAGCGGTACACCTCCTCGGGCGCCACGGTCGTCTTCTCCTCCCACGTGATGGAGCTGGTCGAGTCGCTGTGCGACTGGGTCGCCGTCATGGCCGGCGGCCGGATCCGCGCCGCAGGCACGCTGGCCGCCGTACGGGGCGACGCGCCCTCGCTGCAGGCCGCGTTCCTGGAGCTGGTCGGCGCCGGCGGGCGCTCCGCGGGCGACTCGCTGGACTGGCTGGGCGGGCAGGCCGCCCGATGAGCAGCACCGCATCCGCCTCCGCCTCCGCTTCCGGGCCCCTGCCGGGGCCGGCGCCCGCCTCCGCGGCGGCCGGGCCGGCCGCCGCGGTGGACCCCACCGCCGTGTTCGTCCGGCTGAAGCTCTCGCTGATACGCAACGGCCTCAAGGGGTCCTCGAAGCGCAAGGCCGCCTACTTCACCTCGCTGGCGTTCGCGCTGGTGGTGGCCTTCTTCCTGACGTTCGGCCTGGCCATGCTGCACGGGCACGCGCACGCCGGCACCGTCGTCGTCCTGCTGGCCGCGATCCTCGCGCTCGGTTGGACGTTCATGCCGCTGTTCTTCCCCACCGGGGACGAGACGCTCGACCCGAGCCGGCTGGTCATGCTGCCGCTGCGGCCGCGCCCGCTGGTCCGGGCCCTGCTGGCCTCCTCTCTCATCGGCATCGGGCCGCTGTTCACGCTGTGCGTGGCGGTCGGCTCGGTGGTGGCCGTCGCACGGGGGTCGGCGGGCATCGTGGCCGGTGTGGTGGCCGCACCGCTGTTGCTGCTCGGTTGTGTCGCCCTGGCCCGCACCGTCGCCACGGCCAACGTCGGGCTGCTGAGCAGCCGCAAGGGCCGCGACCTCGCCGTGCTCAGCGGCCTGGTGATCGCGGTGGGGGCACAGCTCGCCAACTTCGCGAGCCAGCGCCTGATGGAGGCCGGGGGCCTGGCCCAGCTGGAGCCGGCCGCCGCGGTGGTGCAGTGGCTGCCGCCCGCCACGGCCGTCGGCATGGTGGACTCGGCGAGCAGGGGCGCGTACGGGACGGCGGCCGCCCAGCTGGCGCTGACCGTCCTCGCGGTGGTGCTGCTGATGTGGCTGTGGGAGCGCAGCCTGACCCGGCTCATGGTCACCCCGGACGGCTCGACGATCGCCGCGGCCGGGGCCAAGGAGAAGCGGCAGTCGGCGGGCGCCGGCATCTGGTCGTGGCTGCCGGCGGGGCGCACGGGCGCGACCCTCCAGCGCACCCTGCGCTACGCGGTGCGGGACCCGAAGACCAAGATGTCGTGGGTGTCGGCCCTGGCCGTCGGCCTGATCATCCCGGTGTTCAACGCCCTGCAGGGCACCGGCTCGGTGTACCTGGCCTGCTTCGGCGCGGGCATGCTGGGCGTGCAGATGTACAACCAGTTCGGGCAGGACACCTCGGCGTTCTGGATGGTCGCGCAGACCATCGGGGGCACCCGGGACGCCTACGTGGAGCTGCGGGCCCGCGCCTACGCCCTGGCCCTGGTCACCGTGCCGTACACGGTCCTGGTCACGGCGGTCACGGCCGCCCTGGTCGGCGACTGGCAGGGCTTCCCGGCCGGTCTGGGCATGGCGCTGGCCCTGCTGGGGTCGATGCTGTGCACGGGCGCGCTGGCCTCGGCCCGCTTCCCGTACTCCATCCCGACGGACGGCGCCTTCAAGAACGTCGCCCCGGGGCAGGGCGGTCTGGCGTGGTCGGGCATCTTCGCCGGCCTGCTGGCGTCGGCGGTGATCTGCTCGCCGGTGATCGCGCTGACGGTCTGGTTCAAGGCGGCGGACGGGATGGAGTCACTGTCCTGGACCGTGCTCCCGCTGGGCGTGGTCTGGGGCGCGGCGGCGGCCTGGGCGGGTGTCCGGCTGGCGGCTCCGGTCGTGGCCCGGAAGCTGCCGGAGATCCTGCAGGCGGTCAGCAAGGGCTGAGTGCCGGCTGTACGGGGAGGGGGGGGGGGGGGGGGGGGGGGGGGGGGCCCCCCCCCCCCTCCCCCCCCCCCCCCCAAAGGGGGACGGGGAAGGAGCAGGGCGGGGGAGAGAAAG
>NZ_JBVHVT010000113.1:0-22027 GCF_055564695.1 Streptomyces sp. NPDC029014 | reverse complement strand
GCCTTTTTTCGCCAAAGATCTTTTTTCGGGTGTGTGGGGGGGGGGCCGGTGCACCCCCCCCCGCCGCCACCCGCACCCGCACCCGCACCCGCACCCGCACCGTGGGTGCCCGGTCCCGCGGCCGCGGAGGCGGCGGCGCTCACGCGGCCCGCTCCGGGGCGGGCGCCGCGGCCGGGGCCTCGACGCCGGCCCGAGCGGCGGGGGCGGTGGTGGCGGGCTGCCAGCCGGGGCCGCGGAAGACCCGACCGGCGCGCTCGCGCCAGCTGCGCGCGGCGCGCACGTCGCGGGCGATGGAGGCGTACTCGTGGGTGGCGACGCGCAGCGGGTTGTGGGTGTCGATGTTCTTCGTCAGCCCGAAGACGGGCTTGTCCTCCTCGGGGACCCACGAGCCGAACATCCGGTCCCAGATGATCAGGATCCCGCCGAAGTTGCGGTCCAGGTAGCCGCCCTGGGAGGCGTGGTGGACGCGGTGGTGGGAGGGGGTGTTGAAGACGTACTCGACGGGGCGGGGCAGCTTGCCGATGCGCTCGGTGTGGATCCAGAACTGGTAGAGGAGGTTGACCGAGTAGCAGAAGGCGACGGCCGCCGGGTGCACGCCGAGGGCGATCATCGGCAGGTAGAACGGCCAGGAGGTGGCGCTGGTCCACGGCTGGCGCAGGGCGGTGGTGAGGTTGAACTTCCGGCTGCTGTGGTGGACGACGTGGCAGGCCCACAGGATCCGGATGACGTGGTGCCCGCGGTGCTGCCAGTAGTAGAAGAAGTCCTGGGCGAACAGCATCAGCAGGAAGGTCCACCACAGGAACGGCACCCGCAGCGGGGTCAGTTCGTAGACCGCGGTGTAGATGGCGACGACCGGGATCTTCCACAGGAAGTCGAAGAAGATACTGCCGATGCCCATGGTGAGGCTGGTGACGGCGTCCTTCGTCTCGTACCCGGCGGCATCCTCGTCGGGATGGATCCGGTAGCTCACCACCTCGATCACGGTGAGCAGGACGAAGGCGGGTATGGACCACAGCACGACATCGGGCAGATTTGGCATGGGCGCACCTTAGGGCGAGTTCCGGGGTGCCGCTAGGGGTTGTTACCGATCAGTATCCGATGGGGTTACCCCGGGTACAAGGGGGAGGGCGCGTGACGGGACTCGAAACGGCCGCCTTACGGGCGGCGGGAGCGGCGGCGAGCCGCCTGTGGAGCTCACGGCTCGGGCAGGTGCCCGGCGCAGGCCTCACGGACCGGCCGGTGCGCCCGGTGCCGCACTGGCAGCGGCCGACGGAACTCGGCGGACCGGAGCTGCGCCGGCTCGCCGAGCGGCTCGCGGACCGGCTGGGCGAAGCCGTGTCCCGACTGCCGGAGCACGAACGGCTGGCCGCGCTCGACGCGGTCGCCGACGCCTTCGCCGGAGCGGGCCGGCTCGACACCGACGCCCTCTTCGCGGCGGACCTCGACCCGGCGGAGCTGGCGGCCAAGGTGCCCGTGCCGGCCGCCGCGGGCCTGGGCCCGGCCGCCGAGGCCGCCTGCCGGAACCTGATCCGGCTGGTGTGCGTCCACGCCGCGGAGTACCTGACCACCCTGCCGGGGTTCGGCGCCCGGGCCGATGTGGAACTCGTACGCCGCGCAGGGGAGTTGCAGCGCACGGTGGACCGGCTGGCGGAGCGGGCCGACGGGTCGGACCGGACCGCCGGGGCCGCCCACGCCTTCGAGGAGCGGTACGCGCGGTACGTGGCCGACACCCACGGGCGGGTCCAGTTGTTCGGCCTGACCACCGGCCGGCGGCGGGAGGAATGGCCACTGGACCTCGCGTACATCAGTCTCACCGTGAGCGGCGAGCAGCAGCCGATGCTGCCCGGCGAACCGGGCGTGCACCGGACCACCGTCAAGGCGGAACACGCCCTCGGGGCGGCCGACCGGGTCCTGCTGCGCGGGCCGGCGGGCTCCGGCAAGAGCACCCTGGTCCAGTGGCTGGCACTGGACGCGGCCCGGCGGACCGGCGGCCCCTGGAGCACCTGCGTTCCGTTCGTACTGCGGCTGCGGGCGTTCACCACCGCTGAGAGCCTGCCGCTGCCGGAGGAGTTCCTCAAGGCCTCCGGGGTGCCCCTGTCGGCCCCGCCCGGGTGGGTCGAGGAGCTGATGCTCGGCGGCCGGGCCCTGGTCCTGGTGGACGGCGTGGACGAGGTCCCGCAGCGCCTGCGCAGCCGTACGGAGACCTGGCTGCGCTCCCTCGTCTCCGCCTTCCCGAAGGCGCGGTACGTGGTGACCACCCGCCCCTCGGCGGTCCCCGAGGACTGGCTCGCCGGGCAGGGCTTCGTACCGCACTCGCTGCTGCCGATGGAGCGCGAGGACGTGGCCGCGTTCATCGCGCACTGGCACACGGCGGCCCGCGCCGAGGCCGGCCCCGCCGCGGAGGACTTCGACGCGTACGAGGCCTCCCTGCGGGAAGCGGTCTCCGCCCGCCGGGACCTGGGCAGGCTGGCCACCAGCCCCCTGATGTGCGCCCTGCTGTGCGCCCTGAACCGGGACCGGCGGATGCAGCTGCCGCGGGCCCGCAAGGAGCTGTACGACGCCGCGCTGGACATGCTGCTGGTCCGGCGGGACACGGAGCGGGAGGTCGCCGGGGTCGAGGGGGTCGACCTCACCCGGGACGAACAGATCGTGCTGCTCCAGCGGTTCGCGTACTGGCTGATCCGCAACGGGCAGGTCGAGGCGGGCCGCGACGAGGCCGTCGAGCTGGTGGAGGAATGGCTCGGGGGCATGCCGCAGGTGGGCGAACACGCGGATACGGAGCAGGTGTTCGCGCACCTGCTGATCCGCAGCGGGCTGCTGCGCGAGCCGGTGCGGGGCTCGGTGGACTTCGTCCACCGCACCTTCCAGGACTACCTGGGCGCCAAGGCCGCCGTGGAGTCCAGGGACTTCGGGGTGCTGGTGAAGAACGCGCAGGACGACACCTGGGACGACGTGGTCCGCATGGCCGTGGGCCACGCCCGACCGGACGAACGGATCCGCATCCTGCGGGGGCTGCTGAAGCGCGCGGACAAGGTCAAGGGCGCCCGCAACCGGCTGGTCCTGCTGGCCGCGGCCTGTCTGGAACACGCCCCGGAACTGGACCCGTCCCTCCGCCGCGAGATCCAGTCCCGCACCGCCGAACTGCTCCCGCCGCGCACGCCGGAGCAGGCGGAGGAACTGGCGAAGGCCGGCGAGCTGGTGCTGGAGTTGCTCCCGGGGCCGGGAGGCCTCACCGAGGCGGAGGCGACCACCACGGTCACCACGGCGCAGCTGGTCGGGGGTGAGCGCGCGCTGGAGCTGATCGCTCGGTTCGGGGACGACGCCCGGCACCGGGTGCGGCAGGAGATCGCCTCCGGCTGGCACCGGTGCGACACCCGCAGGTACGCGGAGGTGGTGCTGTCCCGGACGAGGATGGAGGACGTCCAACTGCCGGTGCGGACACCTGCCGAACTGGCCGAACTCGGCAGGCTGCCCGAGGTGGACCGGCTCCACCTCACCTGGGACGGCCCACTCCCGGCCGAGGTCACCGCTCTGCGCGCGTTGAAGAACCTGGTGCTGTACCGGAACGGCCGGCTCACCGACCTGGAACCGCTCACGGTGTTCGAGGAGCTCACCTCCCTGGGGCTGTACCACTGCTACGGAATCACCGGCCTGGGCGCCCTGACGGCACTGCCGTTGGACAGCGTCACGCTGACCTCGCTGCCCGGCGGGCTCGATCTCCGCCCGCTGGCGAAGCTCCCCCTCACCTCGCTCAGCCTGAACTTCGAGCCGGCCGGCCTCCGGCGGGTCGCCGACCTCCCGGCGCCTGCCGGACTGGACTGGCTCGGCCTGTTCGCGGCGATGCGGCACGTCAGCCTGGAAGGTTTGGAGAAGTGGCCCGGTCTCACCGGACTGTCCGTGGCGGGCGGATCACAGTTCGCCCAGTTCTGTCGGCGTCCCGCCTCTGCCGCACTGACCGGCCTGCAGGTGATGGAGGCCGAGGCGGACCTGCAGGCCCTGCTCCCGCACGGCCGGCTGGAGCGGTTCACCCTGGGCTACTGCGAGGTACCCGGCGGGCTGGCCCCCCTCGCCGGGCTCCCCGCGCTGACCCGCCTGGCCCTGTTCGGCAGCGGACGGTACGACCTGAGCCCGCTGGCCCCACTCGACGGCGTCGTGATCGAGATCGGGGGCGGCGTCGAGGTGAGCGGCGTCGAGGCCATCCCGCCGGAACGGCTGGTGCACCTGCACTGAGCAGCCCGGCGGGAGCCGTTCGTCACCAGACCCGGACCGAGCCCCCGCGGGCGAAGGCCGGGCTGGTGGCGTCCGGCGGGGGCTCCGGCAGGGGCTCGGCGACCTCCGCGACCGTCGGCCCGTGCTTCGCCGCGAGCGCGTCCAGCAGGACCGGGTCGAAGCCGTAGACGCGGGCCGCGTTGCCACCGACCATCGCCGCGACCTCCTCCCGCGGCAGGCCCGCGTACGCGATGCGCAGGCCTTCGCGGGAGTACGGCGTGGTGCCCTCGTCGTGGGGGTAGTCGCAGCCCCACATGATCTTGTCGAGGCCGATCCGGTGGCGCAGCGGCACCTCGTGCGGGCGCATGAAGCTGGCGCCGACGAAGCAGTTGTCCCGCCAGACCTCGCTCGGGCCCCTCCCCATGGCCTCGGCGAGACCCGCGCCGAACTTCGACTCCGCGGTCGCGGCCCGGGCGGCGGCGTTCACCAGTCGGCCGTGGTAGTAGTCCAGCATGTCGAGCACGCCCGGGATCCAGCCGGAGCCCTGCTCGGTCAGGACCAGCTTCAGGCCGGGGTGGCGGCGGAAGGCCCCGCCGAAGACCAGATGCCACAGGGCGCGGTGCGAGAACCAGGTGGTCTCCACCATGAACACCGCGCGGGCGGCCGGTTCGTCCCCCAGCGGCGGCGAGGCGGAGCCTCCGTGGTGGTTGACGGGCACGTCCAGCTCGTCGCAGACCGCCCAGATCGGGTCGTAGGCCTGCGCGTACAGCTCCGGGACGCCGCTGCCGGGCGGGGCTCCGGGGAGCAGGATGCCGCCGGTCAGGCCGGCCTCCTTCGTGCGGCGGACCTCCCGTACCGCCTCGTCGACGTCGTTCAGCAGGATCTGCGCCACGCCCGCGCGGCGGCCGGGTGCCTGCGCGCAGAAGTCGGCGAGCCAGCGGTTGTGCGCGCGCAGGCCGGCCCAGCGCTGTTCGAACTCGGCCCGGGTCGGGGCCGGGGCCATCAGGGAGGCGCTGGGGAAGAACGGCGGGATGGTGTTGGGGAAGACCACTTCGGCGACGATGCCGTCGGCCTCCAGGTCGGCCAGCCGCCGGTCGGAGTTCCAGTTGCGGTCGGCGGTGTCGGCGAGGAGGTCCTCGTACGGGTTGACGTAGCCGGCGGCCCAGGCGTCGAAGTCGTCGTGGTGGCGCTTCTCCAGGTACGGCTTGTAGTCGAGGAGGTCGGCGCCCGCGTGGCAGTCCGCGGAGATCACCGTGTAGCGGTCCTGCGTCACGGCGCCACCCCCAGGACGGGGAAGTCGCCGCCGGTCAGCCAGTGCCGGCCGGTCTCGCGGGAGCGGGCCCAGGACGCCTCGACCGCGGCCTGGTCCGCGGGCTGGCCGAGGTCCGCCGGGGTGGGGCCGATGCGGCGGGCGATCGGGGCGAGTTTCGCCGTGTCGAAGCCGAAGGCCTCGGCGGCGGCCAGGCCCAGCATCCGGCGGGTCTCTGCGACGGGGATGTCGTGGAAGGTGTCGCGGAGCCACTGCCGGGTGGCGGGCCAGGTGCCTTCGGGGTGCGGGAAGTCGGAGCCCCACAGGATGTTGTCCACGCCGATCTCGTACCGCTGGGCGAGTTCGCGCCGCTTGGTGTTGGTCGCGCAGATGAACACCTGCCGGTCCAGGTACTCGCTGGGCGGCCGCTTCAGCTCGGCGAACGGGGAGAGCTTCTTGCCGCCGTGGGCGCCGAGGTAGAGCCGGTCCATGAACCACAGCTGGTTGGGCAGCCACCAGCAGCCGGCCTCGGCGATGCCGAACCTGAGCCCCGGGTGCCGTTCGAAGACCCCGGACCAGAGCAGGAACCACAGCGGGCGGGCGGGCCACCAGGTGACTTCGGAGACGTAGATCCCGAGGTGGTCGCCGTACTCGTGGCGGGGCGCGGCCCCGGAGTGGGTGACGACCGGCATGCCGGTCGCGGCGGCGGCCGCCCAGACCGGGTCGTAGCGGCGGTCGTGGTACGGGGCCCTGTCGACCCACATGGAGGGGATCATCAGGGCGCCCAGGCCGGACTCCTTGGCCCGGTGGATCTCCGCGACGACCTGGTCGGGTTCGCCGGTGACGGGCAGCAGGGCCACCCCGCAGTGGCGTTCGGGGTGCTCGGAGACGAACTCGGCGAGCCAGCGGTTGTGCGCCCGGGCCCCGGCCATGCCGAGCTCGGGGTCCTGGTCGCCGGAGAGTCCGAGGCCCACGCCGAAGGGGGCGGCGGTCTGGCTGTCCACGGCGTCGGCGTCGGGGAAGACGACCTCGGCGGCCACGCCGTCGCCGTCGAGTTCCTTGAGCCGCTGGGCGGTGTCCCAGCCGCCCTTGAGGCCCTCCTCGTGGTCGTGGAACCACTTGGCTGCGAAGGCCTCGTTGCGGATGCCGAGGCGGGTGGCCTCCTCGCGGCGGGCGTCGCGCTGATCGAGGAACTCGTCGAACGCGCGGTGGAAACGGGGGTCGAGGTAGGGGCGGTACCGCTCGGTGGGCAGTCCGGCGTGGCAGTCGGAGGAGATGATCAGGTACGGGTCGTCGTACGCGCTGTCGCTGGCACGGTCGCTCAACGGTGGCTCCTCAGTCGAGGATGAAGCTCTCCAGGTAGGCGGGGTTGGCGCGGTCGAGCATGGACTGCGACCGGGCGCGGATCTGGCGGTCGCTGTGTTCGCTCGGCGGCAGCATCCAGAAGCGGTCGGCGCGGATCCCGTCGACGACGTGGGCGGCGACCTCCTCGACGGGGGTGAACCGCACCTCGTGGCCGGCGTCCCGCATGGCGCTCTCGTACTGGTCGAGGGTGCGGTACGGGGTCCTGCGCGGGCGCTGCTTGGCGTACCGCTCGGGGCGGTTGCGGTGGGACTCCCACAGTCCGGTGCGGAGCATGTGCGGTCCGGGGAAGAGGACGGAAGCGCCGACGGGTGCGCCCTCGGCCTTGAGGTGGGCGTAGAGGGACTCGGTCATGGTGACCACGGCCGCCTTGGTGACGGCGTAGACGGAGGCGGTGGGCAGGGGGGCGATGCCGCCGTCGCCGGAGGAGGTGTTGACGACGTGGCCGGGGTGACCGTCGGCGATCATGCGCGGGACGAAGGCCTGGATCCCGTGGAAGACGCCCCACACGTTGACGGAGAAGGCCCACTGCCAGTCGGCGGGTTCGTGCTCCCACATCCGGCCCTCGGCGCCGGAGCCGACGCCGGCGTTGTTGCAGAGCACGTGGACGGCGCCGAAGGTCTCGTACGCGGTGTCGGCGAGGGCGAGGACGGCGTCGCGGTCGCCGACGTCGACGCGGACGGGGAGCACCTCGGCACCCTCCGCGGTGAGCTCGCCGGCGGCCTTGTGCAGGGCGGTCTCCTCCACGTCGCCGAGGACGACCCGGAGGCCCTCGGCGGCGAAGCGGCGGGCCATGGCGAGTCCGATGCCGCTGGCGGCTCCGGTGACGACGGCGGTCTGGCCGGCTTCGAGCCGCATCTCACGCGCTCCCCTCGGGCGGGCCGTCGAAGGCCTGCTGGGGGTCGTCGTAGCGCTGGTGGAGGTAGGGCAGGAGGGCCTGGGCGCTGACCCGCTCGACGGCGCGGCCCTGCTGGTCGGTGGTCTTCTCGCCGATGGTGATCTCGACGGCGCGGCGGACGACGAGGTCGGCGACGGGGTCGAACATCGACTCGCGCAGGACGATGTCACCGGTGACGTGCTCCAGCTTGCGGACCTTCTCGTTGCGCGTGCAGTGGACGAGCACCGGGTCGTCCTCGAAGCCCGCGCCGTCCACCGCCGGCAGGAACTTGAAGTAGAAGTCGGTCCTGCGGGCCGGTGCGGGCGGCGGGAGCTCCCGGTCGACCGCCCCGCGCACCTCCACGAAGGCGATGCCGTGCCGGGCGAGCGAGGCCCGGACGACGAGCCCGTCGCGCTCGACGGTGACCTCCCCCAGCTTCTTCGGCTCGCCGAAGACCTCGCGGCCGCCGGTCAGCGCGCGCTCGTGGGTCATGGGCATCACCAGCGGGTACCAGCCGTCGACCCCGCCGTGCCGGGCGGCGACCGCCACCGACCCGGCGCCCAGCGGGTAGCCGGGCAGGTCGACCCGGCTGACGGTGGCCCGGACCAGGGGCCGTTCGGCGGGCTTCAGCGGGGGCGGCAGGACCGCCGCCACCACGTCGGGGTCGGTCTCCCAGACGGCCACCACACCGGTGGACCAGATGTCGGGGAGGCTGGAGCTCCTCGCACGCGAGGCCGCGATCTGGGCCTCGGTGCGCGCTCCGTACCGTACGCGTGCCATGGTTCGCACCACCCTTCTGGGGTCCCCCCGGACGAGTCCGGGGGGAGGTTCTGTAACACAGTTACACCGACCCCGATGAAGGGTAAAGACCCCCGCACACAGCGGAACTGACGGTGCAACAGGTTTTCGACGGATTGGCGGCGACCGCCCATGGCCAGGTCCGCGCTCACCCGCGACGAGGTGCTCCGGACGGCCGCCCGCCTGGTCAGGCAGCACGGGCCGGCCGCCCTGACCATGCGCCGGCTCGCCGCCGAGCTGGGCACGGCGGTGACCTCCATCTACTGGCACGTCGGCAACCGCGAGTCCCTCCTCGACGCACTCGTCGAGCTCACCGTGCGCCAGATGGGCGCGATCCGGCCGGTCGGCCGCACCCCCACCGAGCGGGTCGTCTCCGTGGCCCTGGCCCTGCGCCGCGAGCTGCGGGCGCACCCGCACCTGATCGCGATGGTGCACGAGCGGGGGCTCACCGAGCGGATGTTCCTGCCCGCCCAGCAGGCGCTGGTCCGCGAGGTGCACGCGGCGGGGCTGCGCGGGGTGCGGGCGGCGGACGCGGTCCGGGCCGTCCAGTTCCAGGTGGTGGGCTTCGTCCTGGTCGAGCGGAACCGGGAGCGCTCCCCCGCCCAGTCCCCGGCCGAGGGAGATCTGTGGGACCTTCAGGCCACCGGCGACCCGGCCCTGTCCCGGGCACTGGCCCGCCCCGCCGACCCGGAGCGGCTGTTCCTGCTCTCCGTACGCGCCCTGGTGACCGCACTGCTGGGGCCCGGCGGGAGCGGACCGGGCTCCCCGCCGCGGCCGGAATCCGACCCCGGCGGGGAACGGGCTGTCGGTGCGGGCCCGTATCCTCTGTGACCATGCTCGACGACCGTACGACCGCAGAGACGACCTGGCCGACCGCGTACCCCACGGGGTACGCGGTCGTCGACGTGGAGACCACCGGGCTCGCACGCGACGACCGGATAGTCTCCGCGGCCGTCTACCGGCTCGACGCGCAGGGCAACGTGGAGGACCACTGGTACACCCTGGTCAACCCGCAGCGGGATCCGGGCCCGGTCTGGATCCACGGTCTGACCAGCGAAATGCTCCAGGACGCGCCCCTGTTCAAGGACGTCGCCGAGGAGTTCGCCGAGCGCCTCGACGGCCGGGTGCTGGTCGCCCACAACGCCATGTTCGACTGGCAGATGATCGCCCGGGAGTACGCGCGGGCCGCCGGGACCGCGCCGGTCCGTCAGCGGCTGTGCACCATCGCCCTGTCGAAGGAGCTGGCCCTCCCCCTGCCCAACCACAAGCTGGAGTCGCTCGCCGCGCACTTCGGCGTGGTCCAGCAGCGCGCCCACCACGCCCTGGACGACGCCCGCGTGCTGGCGGAGGCGTTCCGCCCGTCGCTGCACGCCGCCGCGCAGGGCGGGGTGCGGCTGCCGCTGCTGGAGTGCCGGCCGCTGACGGAGTGGTCGGACTCCCCCGCCACCGCGCGGATCGGCCACCAGGCCTCGTACCGCGGCAGCAGCTGGCGGCCCTCGCGCAAGCGTCCGCCGTGCCCGCACCCCAACCCGGGGCGCTACACGGACGGCGAGCCGCTGAAGCAGGGCATGCGGGTCGCCTTCTCGGGCGACACCTCGGTCGACCGCGAGCTGTTGGAGGACCGGGCGGTCGATGCGGGCCTGCACGTCGCGACGAGTGTGTCGAGGCTCACGAGCCTGCTCGTGACGAACGACCCCGACTCGGCGACCTCGAAGACCGTCAAGGCGAAGGCCTACGGAACGCCCGTGGTCGACGAGGCGGCCTTCACCCAGCTGCTGCGGGACGTGGCTGCGGCAGACGGGTGAGCGTCGGGCGACTCGCCCGGCGCCCGCTTCCCCGGCCCGCCCCGCGGTCCCACCCTGTGGCGCATGGCACGTTGTGAGGTCTGCGGAAACGATTACGGCATGTCCTTCGAGGTGCACGCGCAGGGCGCCGTGCACGTCTTCGACTGCTTCTCCTGCGCCATCCACCGCATGGCGCCGATCTGCGAGCACTGCCGGGTACAGATCATCGGGCAGGGCGTGGAGGTGCAGGGCCAGTGGTACTGCGGCGCCCACTGCGCCCGCGCCGAGGGAAAGGCGGGCATCGTCGACCGCGTGTGACGCACGCCCCTCCCACCCCCTGTCGCCCCGTCGGCTCCCCTCCCGCTCCCCCGCCCCACCTTTCCCCCGGCATTCCCCCGACCTTCCCTCCGACCCGCTCCCGACCCCGGACGGCCACCCGGCTGCCGGGGTCCTCGCGGCTGGGGGTACCGTCGTGGGCGTGTACCGCTTTGTGCTGACCCGGCAGTGGGTGACCCTCACCCTCTTCGCCCTCGTCCTCATCCCCGTGATGATCAAGCTGGGGTTCTGGCAGTACCACCGCCACGAGCACCGGGTCGCCCAGAACGAGCTGATCGCGACCAACCTGACCGCGAAGCCGGTGCCCGTCACCGAGCTGACCTCACCCGGACACCTGGTCCCGCGGTCCGACTACTGGCGGGCGATCACCGCCACCGGGACGTACGACACCGCGCACGAGGTGGTCGTCCGGATGCGCACCTCCAACAACGACAAGATCGGCTTCCACGTCGTGACCCCGCTCGTGCTGGCCGACGGCCGGGTGCTGCTGGTCAACCGCGGCTGGGTGGCGGGCGGCGACGACCCGCGCGCCTACCCGCCGGTGCCGGCCGCGCCCTCCGGCGAGGTGACGGTCACGGGCCGGCTGAAGGCCGACGAGACCAGCCGCGGCAGCGGCATCAAGGACCGCAAGGGGCTGCCGGACCGCCAGGTCATGCTGATCAACAGCGAGCAGCAGGCGGCGTCCCTCGGCCGGCCCGTCCTCGGCGGCTACCTGGAACTCACCTCCCCGGCCCCGGCGGACGGCGCGCCCGAGCCGGTCGCCGAGCCCGACCACGACTCGATCGGCGCGCACATGGCGTACGCGGTGCAGTGGTGGCTGTTCGCGGCCTCGGTGCCGGTGGGCTGGCTGGTCCTCGTACGGCGGGAGAAGCGCGACCGGGAGGCCGCGGCGGCCGCCGCCGACGCCCCCGGGCGGGAGCCGGCTCCGACGGTGTGACGCGGACCGCAGCACGCGCAGCCCGTTACGGTGCGGGCCTGCACGGCGTAGGTTGTCGGACATGGATCTTGGACTGAAGGACCGTGTCTACATCGTCACCGGCGCCACCCGCGGCCTGGGCTTCGCCTCCGCGCGCGAACTCGCCGCGGACGGCGCCCGCGTCGTGGTCTCGGGCCGGGACGAGGAGCGGGCCGCCGCGGCCGCGGCGTCGCTCGGCCCGAACGCGCTGGGGGTCGTGGCCGACAACGCCGACCCGGAGGCCGCCGGCCGGCTCATCGCAACCGCGAAGGAGCGGTTCGGCCGCTTCGACGGCATCCTCGTCAGCGTCGGCGGCCCCGCGCCCGGCTCGGCGGCCGCGACCACCGACGCGCAGTGGGCGCAGGCGTTCGACGCGGTGTTCCTGGGCGCGGTGCGCCTGGCCCGGGCGGCGGCGGCCGAACTGGGCGAGGGCGGGGTCATCGGGTTCGTCCTGTCGGGCTCGGTCCACGAGCCGATCCCCGGCCTGACCATCTCGAACGGCCTGCGGCCCGGGCTGGCCGGGTTCGCCAAGTCCCTGTCGGTGGAGCTCGGGCCGCGGGGCATCCGGGTGGTCGGGCTGCTGCCGGCCCGGATCGACACGGACCGGGTGCGGGAGCTGGACGAGCTGTCGGGCGATGTGCGGGCGGCCCGCGCGGCCAGCGAGGCCCACATCCCGCTGGGCCGCTACGGCACCCCCGAGGAGTTCGGCCGGACCGCGGCGTTCCTGCTGTCGCCGGCGGCCTCGTACCTGACGGGTGTGATGCTGCCGGTCGACGGCGGCTTCCGGCACGGCTTCTGACGGGCCGCCCCGCCGTGCCCCGGCCGGCGGGGGTCCACGGGGCCGTCAGGTGACGCGGCTGGCACGGTGCCTGGGCACGCGGAGCCGGGCCTCGGCCGGGAGCCCGGCCAGCCCCGCCGAGGTGCGGGCGTGGCCGAGCACCGGCCCGGCCAGCGCGGCCAGCGCATCGGCCGGGACGGCGTACGGCTCCAGTTCCAGGGCCAGCCGCAGGCTCGGCGCGCCGCGACGGCCGCGCAGTGCGACCCGGCAGCGGGCGACCCCGGCCAGGGCGCCGGCCTCCGCGGCCACCGCCTCCTCCAGCGCGCGGCCCCGGAGCACGGCGAACTCCCCGTCACCGGTGTCGACCACGACGGCCGGCAACCGCGGGCGGCGCAGTTGGGCCAGCAGCCACCACAGGGCGAGCAGCACGCACAGTGCCAGGCCGGCGGCGACGGCCCACCACCACCAGCCCCCGGCCTGCCAGTGCTCGTGCCGGGTCCGTGCCGCGAGCAGCGGGGCGTGGCGGCCTCCGAGCGGCGGCGCCGCCAGCAGTCCCGCGCCGGCGGCGAGGAGGACGAGCCCCACCAGGCCGAGCAGGATCCGGTTGACCGTCCGGAGCACGGGGCTCACCTCTTCCCTTCGGCGGCCCGGGTGACCCGTACCCGCGGCTGCGGCGGGTGGGCGAGGCCCAGTTCGCCGATGCCGACGGTGAGTACGGCCTCCAGGTCCGCCCGTACGTCGTCCAGTTCGCGGAAGTGCGAGGCGGCCCGCACGGCGACCCGGGTGCGGCCCACCCGCACCCGCGCGGACCGCACCCCGGACACCTCCAAGGCCCGGTCCCGCAGCACCAGTGCGGCGTCCTTCCGGCCGAGCCCGGCCCGGATGCCGGCGCCGTCCCCCTCGCCGGGGGGCAGCATCGGCAGGACGCCGCGCAGCCCGGGGGTGAGGGCCAGCACCAGCAGCACCACCCCGGCCACGGCGAGGACCCCGGCGGCGACGAGCACCTCCGGGTCGGCGGGCGTGTACTCGGCCAGCCGGGCGGCGAGGGCGCGGCGCCACTGCATGCCGGGCCGGCCGGCCCGTACGGCGGCGAGGTCGTAGAGGAACAGGCCCGCCGCCCCGAGCAGGACGAGCGCGGTCAGCGCGGCCGGGACCCGCCGGGCCGACCAGAACCGGCCGGCGTGGGGCGGGCGGCCCGGGGCGTGGTCGCCGCGGCGGCGGCCGCCGCGCCCGCGCGGACCCTTCCCGCTGCCCGTCCCGCGCGCGCCCGCCCCGCGGCCGGCCGTTGCCGGATCCGCCGGTACCGCCTCCGCCGGTTCGGGGGCCGCCCGTTCGGGATCCGCCGGTTCGGGGGCCGTCACCGCAGTTTCCGGTCCCGCACGGCGGCACTGCGGAGGGGCGCGGAGTGCAGGTGCTCGATGTCGATGTCGACCTCCGGTACGGCCATGCCGGCGCAGTCCTCGACGCGCCGCACCACCTGTCGGCGCACGGCCGCGCAGCTCTCGGCGAGGTCGGACGGGTAGTCGAGCTCCAGGCTCACCCGGACCCGCGCGATGTCGTGGTGCACGGTCACGGTGGCGTGCGGCGCGGCCGCACCCCCCGGCCCGGCGCCCCTGGGCGGCCCGCCCGACCGTGCGGCCAGCGCCTCCCGGGCCGCCTGGGCCGCGATCTTGGCCACGACCCGGTCGGCGATGTGGGTGGCTCCCCGCTCGGCGGGCGGCACCCGGGCCGGCGTGGACCGCGCCCCGCCGGCCGGTGGCGTGCCGACCGGGACCGGGCCGATCTGCGGGCCGCCCATCGGCGGAGTGTCCTTCGCCGGTGTGCTCATCGGCGGCTCACCTTCACCTGCCACGGTCGCGCGGGCGGAAGAAGTCGCCGGGCTCCAGGTCCCCGTCCAGGAACCGGCCGACGATGAAGCCGACCGCACCGAGCGCCGCGACCAGCAGGAACGCGCCGAAACCTCCGAAGTAGCCGGCGAACGCCAGGGCCATGCCGGCGAAGAGGCCGACGACCGCCATCCTCATGCGGGCTCCCTCACTGGAGTCGGGGCTCCGGTTGCTCCTCGTCCGGCTCGTCGGGCAGTTTGACGTCGCTGACCGCGATGTTGACCTCGACGACCTCCAGGCCCGTCATCCGCTCGACGGACGAGATCACGTTCAGCCGGACGGCGCGGGCCACGTCCCGGATGGACACCCCGTAGTCGACGACGATCTCCAGGTCGAGGGCCGTCTGCACCTCGCCCACCTCGGCCTTCACCCCACGGGTGACGGACGATTTGGCCCCGCCCGGGACCCGGTCGCGGACGGCCCCGAAGGTCCGGGACAGTCCGCTGCCGCTGCCCATGGCGTGGACGCCCTCGACCTCTCGGGCGGCGAGTCCGGCGATCTTCTCGACCACGCCGTCGGAGATGGTCGTACGGCCGCGGTCGGCGGGGTCGCGTGCGGCGCCCCCGGAAGCGGATTCGGTCATCGCGTGTCCCTTCGCGCGGATGGAATCACTCGCACCACCACGGTAAGCGCGCGGACGCCGCGGCGCCCCGGGACTACGCCGGTCGGCCCGGCCGGACCCGCCCACCGGCGTACGGGACCGGTGGGCATGGCCCGGCGGAACGTGAAGGGGGCCCGGCCCCGGGCCCGGCCGTCAGTCGGAGAGTCCGGCCAGGTCGCGCAGGCGGCGGGCCTGGGCGGCGCGCTCGGCGGCGCGCTGGTCGTCGTACGCGCGGGACGGGGCACCGCGCAGCAGCGCCTTGGTCTCGATCACCGCGTCCCGCGGCGGGGCCAGCAGCGCCGAGGTGAGGTCCTGGACGGCGGCGTCGAGTTCGTCCGCGGGGACGACGAGGTTGGCGAGGCCGATCCGCTCGGCCTCCTCGGCATGCACGAAGCGGCCCGTCGCACAGATCTCGAGCGCGCGGGCGTAGCCGACGATGGAGGTCAGCGGCTGGGTGCCCGCCAGGTCGGGGACCAGTCCGAGGCTGGTCTCGCGCATGGCGAACTGGACGTCGTCGGCGACGACGCGGAGGTCGCACCCGAGGGCCAGCTGGAAGCCCGCACCGATCGCGTGTCCCTGTACGGCGGCGACGGAGACGATGTCATTGCGGCGCCACCAGGTGAAGGCCTCCTGGTACTCGGCGATGGTGGAATCGAGCAGTTCGTCCGAACCGCGCGCCAGATCGAGGAAGGAGGGCTCACCCTCGAAGCCCTCGGGGGTGAACGCCTGCCGGTCGAGTCCGGCGGAGAAGGACTTGCCCTCGCCGCGCAGCACCACGACCCGGACGGTGCCCGGCAGCGACCGTCCGGCCTCCGTCAACGCCCGCCAGAGCGCGGGGGACTGAGCGTTTCGCTTGGCCGGATTGGTCAGTGTCACCGTGGCGACCGCGTCGTCCACGGTGAGCCGTACGCCATCCTTGTCGAGCAGAGCCATCTGGTGCCTCCGGTGGTGTGCAGTCGGCCGCAGTCTCGGCCCAAGTGACTGCACAGTAACCACCCGGTCGACCGGTCGGTCGACCGGGGGTCACCGAAGGAACCGCGGTTCAGGCAGGCAAGCGTTGGTCCTTCCCGGCCCCGGGCCTGACGGCCGGGGCCGGGATCAGATCGAAGTCGCCTTCTTGCCGCGTGTCGCGCCACCGCGACCGCGCAGCACGACTCCGGACTCGCTGAGCATCCGGTGGACGAATCCGTAGGACCGGCCGGTTTCCTCGGCCAGTGCACGGATACTCGCACCGGAGTCGTACTTCTTCTTCAGGTCTGCCGCGAGCTTGTCGCGCGCGGCGCCGGTCACCCGGCTGCCCTTCTTCAGAGTCTCGGCCACCCGTGCCTCCTCATGGGAAGTGCGCTCTGGACTTCTCATGATCACCCCTCCCCGGCTTCCTGGCCACCCATTCAGCAAGGTCGGTACGACGGCATTTCCCGAGGCATGGACACACAAGCGGAACGGAATCTCCGCTTCCGCTGCATGACGTCCGTCACATTTCTCCGCCCGCGCAAGGAATCACCAGGTCAGACGGTGGAAACCGAAAAAACACGGCCCCGGGGCGCCTTCACGAGAAAGCGCGGCCGGGGCCGTCGTACAGAGCGCAGCGGTACGAGACCGTCTCACTCAGATGATGGAGAACGTCTGAGCCGAATGATCCATAAGGAACTGGATCAACCCGTCGGGCGGTCACCGGGCGCCGCGGGGCGGCCGCCCGGCGACGCCGCCCGAGGCGTCAGGCGAGGGCGACGAGGTCCCGGTAGTCCGGGCCCCACATGTCCTCGACGCCGTCCGGGAGCAGGATGATCCGCTCCGGCTCCAGGGCGTCGACCGCGCCCTCGTCGTGCGTGACGAGGATGACGGCGCCCTTGTAGGTGCGCAGCGCCCCGAGGATCTCCTCGCGGCTGGCCGGGTCGAGGTTGTTGGTGGGCTCGTCGAGGAGCAGCACGTTCGCCGAGGAGACGACCAGCGTCGCGAGCGCGAGGCGGGTCTTCTCTCCGCCGGAGAGGACGCCCGCGGGCTTGTCCACGTCGTCGCCGGAGAACAGGAAGGAGCCGAGCGTCTTGCGGACGTCCACCAGGTCCATGTCGGGCGCGGCGGAGCGCATGTTCTCCAGGACGCTGCGGTCCGGGTCCAGGGTCTCGTGCTCCTGGGCGTAATAGCCGAGCTTGAGGCCGTGGCCGGGGGTGACGGCACCGGTGTCCGGTGCCTCGGTGCCCGACAGCAGGCGCAGCAGGGTGGTCTTGCCGGCACCGTTGAGGCCGAGGATGACGACCCGGGAGCCCTTGTCGATGGCCAGGTCGACGTCGGTGAAGATCTCCAGCGAGCCGTACGACTTCGACAGGCCCTCGGCGGTGAGCGGCGTCTTGCCGCAGGGCGCGGGCTCGGGGAAGCGCAGCTTGGCGACCTTGTCCTGGGCGCGCACGGCCTCCAAGCCGGCCAGCAGCCGGTCGGCGCGCTTGGCCATGTTCTGCGCGGCGACGGTCTTGGTGGCCTTGGCGCGCATCTTGTCGGCCTGCGCGTTGAGGGCCGCGGCCTTCTTCTCGGCGTTCTGGCGCTCGCGCTTGCGGCGCTTCTCGTCGGCCTCGCGCTGCTGCTGGTAGAGCTTCCAGCCCATGTTGTAGACGTCGATGACCGAGCGGTTGGCGTCGAGGTAGAAGACCTTGTTGACCACCGTCTCGACGAGGTCGACGTCGTGGGAGATCACGATGAAGCCGCCGCGGTAGGTCTTGAGGTAGTCCCGCAGCCAGATGATCGAGTCGGCGTCGAGGTGGTTCGTGGGCTCGTCGAGGAGCAGGGTGTCGGCGTCCGAGAAGAGGATCCGGGCGAGCTCGACGCGGCGGCGCTGACCGCCGGAGAGGGTGTGCAGCGGCTGGCCGAGGACCCGGTCGGGCAGGCCGAGGGCGGCCGAGATGGTGGCGGCCTCGGACTCGGCGGCGTAGCCGCCCTTGGTGAGGAACTCGGTCTCCTGGCGCTCGTACTGGCGCAGGGCCTTCTCCCGGGTGGCGCCGGAGCCGTTGGCGATGCGGTCCTCGTTGGCGCGCATCTTCTTGATCAGCACGTCGAGGCCGCGGGCGGACAGGATCCGGTCGCGGGCGAGGACGTCGAGGTCGCCCGTACGCGGGTCCTGCGGCAGGTAGCCGACCTCGCCCGAACGGGCGATGGCGCCGGCGGCGGGCTGTCCTTCGCCGGCGAGGCACTTGGTGAGGGTGGTCTTGCCCGCTCCGTTGCGGCCGACCAGGCCGATGCGGTCGCCCTTGGCGACACGGAAGGAGGCGGACTCGATGAGGATGCGGGCGCCGGCGCGCAGCTCGATGCCGGTAGCGGTGATCAAGGAAATGCTCCAGGGCGGTGGGAACGGCGGAAGGGGGCGGGGGCGAGCTTCGACGCCGCTAATCCGCGAGGAGATTTGCCATGGGATTCATTCTACCGGGGGTGCGCAACCTGTTTACGGGCGCAGGCGCCGCGCGGGGGCGTGGGGCCGGGCGGTGCAGGCCGGGGCGCGCGCCGGGAGGGGCCCGGCGACACTCGCCGCAGGGTGGGCACACGGAACCGCGGGCGGTGCGCCACGTGCAGTTCGACGATGACGCCGACCTGGACACCTCCCAGGTCAAGGACGTGCGCGGCAGCCGCGTCCCGGGCCAGACGCGAACGCACGGCAGGACTGCCGGCTGGTCGCGGTGCCCCTTCTCCTGCACGCCGGGCAGGCCGCAGGACGGGCGGCAGGGCGCGGACAGCAGCGCCGTGCGGGTCGAGCTCCAGGCCGACTGCTACGCCGGGGTGGGCGCGCAACGCGACGCGGACCCCGAACGCCGCCACGGGCCGACCGCTGATCACCAGCCTGACCGGCCAGGACATCGCGGACGCCCTGGCCGCGGCGGCCGCGGTCGGCGACGACCGGATCCCACAGCAGGTCCAGGGCCGGGGTGACGCCGGAGGCCTGGACGCACGGCTCGTCGGTGCAGCGCCGGCAGTGGTTCCGCCAGGGGTACGGACCGGTGACCCGGCCCGCTGCAATACCTTCCGGTGACCGCCGTCCGGTTGTGGTGACCGCCTTCCGGCCGCCGTCGGTGCCGACTGCCATGCTGTTGCGCAGGTCACGTTCACGTTCACGAGCACACGCACGAGCCGACAAGGGGTGATCGTCATGGCCGGACAGCCGTCCGTCTTTCCCGCTCTCGTCTACCGCGACGCGAAGGCCGCGATCCGGCAGCTGACGGAGGCGTTCGGGTTCACCCGGGTCGCGGTGTACGAGGGCGAGGACGGCACGGTGAGACACGCCGAGCTCTCGTACGGCCCGGGTGCGGTCATGCTCGGCAGCAGGGGGACGGGCAGCGTCTTCGACGCGGCGATGGCGGACGCGGGCCCGACCGGCATCTACGTCGTGGTCGACGACGTGGACGCGCACCACCGGCGGGCCGTCGAGCACGGGGCGGAGATCCTGATGGAGCCCACCGACCAGGACTACGGCTCTCGGGACTACACGGTCCGGGACGTCGAGGGCAACGTCTGGAGCTTCGGGACGTACGCGCCGCAGCTCTGACGCCCTCGGCGCGTCCCTCCTACCGCCCCGGCCGGTCCGCCGTCCGACCGCCGTCCGATCGCCGCCCGGCCGGTCCGCCGCCCGGTCAGGCCCCGCCGGTGTGGACCTGGAAGGCGGCCCGGCGGACCGCTTTGGCCAGGGCCGGGTCCGGGTGTGCGGCGGCCAGCGCGACCAGGACCTGCACGGTGCGCGGGTGGCCGACCGCGCGGACCTCGTCCAGCAGCCGCGGGACCGTGGTCCGGACGGCCGAGTCGAGGTGGCGGGCCAGCAGGTCGGCCTCGCCGTGGTCGGCGATGGCGGCCGCGGTGTCCACCCAGAGCCAGGTCGACTCCTCGGGGGTGAGGACGTCCGGGGCCTCCTCGGGGTCGATCCCGTCGTGCTCGGCGAGCCAGAGCAGGGCGTACGGCCGCAGGGCGGGCTCGCGGGCGGCGGCGCGGACCTCGGGCTCGGCGGGGGCGCCGACGACGCGGAGGGCCTCGAAGGCGAGGCCGCGCAGCAGGGCGTCGTCACCGCGGGCGGCGCCCAGCAGTTCGCCGACGGCGTGGCCGACGGGCCGGGCGGCGAGCCAGGCCCGGTACTCGGCGCGGGCCGGGCCGGGGGTGAGGCCGGCGCAGCCGTGCAGCATGGCGGCGGCGGACTGCTCGATGTTCCCGGCGGGGCTCTGTGCGGCCACGCAGATCTGCTCCAGCTTGACCCAGACGGCCCAGCTGCCGAGCGGGGTCAGCGAGGCCTGCGCCGGGCCGAGGGTGACGGCGTCCACGGCGGCGAGGCCGCCGAGCGCCCAGCGCAGCAGCCGGGAGAGCGGGACGTGGGCCGCCGGGACGCCGGCCCCCGGGGCCCCGGGGGCCACCGCGACGGCGGCCGGGGCCCCGGGGGTCGGTTCCGGTGCCTCGTCCGGGGCGGTCCCGTCGGACGTTCCCCCGCGCGCGGAGGTGTCGTACGGCACCTCGCACCGCTCGTCGCGGAGTTCGGCGACGCGCTGGCCGAGCAGGTCCATCAGGTCCGGGACGGTGACGGGGCCGGCGGACAGCTGGAGCAGCGAGAGCAGCTGGGGCATCGCCTCGACGACCTCGGCGACGGCGGCGGGGGCGATGTCGGCGGGCGCGGGGTGCACCAGCGACCAGGCGTCGAACAGGGCGACCCAGCCGCGCAGGACGGCGCTGTCGTCGCTGTCCCAGGCCCGCAGTCGCCAGCCCGGCCGGGCGTGGCCGCCGTGCACCTCGACGAGCCCGGCGAGTCGGGCCCGGTCCCAGCCGGCCCGGATCTGCCCGTGCGTCAGGCCGAGTTCTTCGGAGGCCCCTTCGACGTCCGCCGCGGGCAGGGCTCCGGCCCGGGCGGGCCGTCGTCCGTCGCCCGCCCCGAGGTTGCGTTCGGCCCAGCGGGCGAGCCGCACGGCGTCGGCGAGCGAGGCCCGGGCCCGGGCGGCGAGTTCGGCCGTGGCGGGGGTGCCCGCCGGGGGCCTGGAGGCCGACCGCGTGCGTCGGTCCGTCACCGCCTTGCGGGCTGCTGCGACGGAGCGCGGGGAGACGAGTCGGAGTCTGGAGTCGCGAACCAACTGCTCATCAGGCTTTCGGGACGTCACGGAAAGAAGTCTCGCCCGTCACCGGCCGAAAGCCCAAACGGAACCGGCCGTCATCGCAGCTCAACGAATGAATATTTCAGACAAATCACCACCTCTGCCCCTGTGTGCACACGGGCTTCACATCAGGGGGGTGAGGAAGCGGCGCAGGGCTTCCTCGTACCCGTGCGGGTCGGCGTTCCACATCGCCCCGTGCGGGGCGTCCATGACGGTCCGCAGCGTGACGAGGTCGGGCCGGGCCTGGGCGAGCCGGCGGGAGGGCTCCCAGGGGGCGAGGGTGTCGCCGGGTCCATGGAAGATCAGTACGGGGACGCGCAGCTCGCCCGGGTCCTCCCCGGGCCGCTGGTGGCCGGCCCGCAGTCCGGCGCGGCCCTCGGCGGCGCGCACGGCGAAGGGCACCAGGGCGGCCGGGGTGTGCCGCGCGGTGACGAGCGCGCGCAGGGTGGCGTGCCAGTCGAGCACCGGCGAGTCGAGGACGAGGCCGGCGATGCGGTCGGCGAGGGCGGAGCGCTCGGCGGCGTGCAGGGCCATGGCGGCGCCGGTGGACCAGCCGTGCAGGACGACGCGGCGGGCGCCGTAGCGCAGGGCGTAGCGGATGGCGGCGTCCACGTCGCGCCACTCCGATTCACCGAGGTGGCCGAGGCCGTCCGGGGAGGCGGGGGCACCGGCGTCGCCACGGTAGGAGAGGGCGAGGACGGGCAGCCGGAGGCGGTGCAGCAGGGGCATGACCACCATCGGGTGCTCGCGGCCGGCGCCGAGCCCGTGGACGGCGATGACCCAGGTGCCGCGGGTGGCGGGCACGAACCAGGCGGGCAGGGCGCCGAGCTCCCCGGGGACGTCCACGTCGGCGTACTCCAGCCCGAGGGCGCTGCCCGGGTCGCCCGCGTGGACCTGGGGGGTGAGGGCGACGCGGGTGCCGGGGGCGAGGCTGCCGTGGGTGACGGCCAGGAGTCGGCGGACGACGGTGTCGGGGTCGTGGGGGGGGGGGGGGGGGGGAGAAAACACAACCCCCCCCCCCCCCCCCCCCCCCACACCGCCCGCGGCACGAAGGAAAAAAGACAAAAAAAAAGGGCGAGCGACGCAGACCC
>NZ_JBVHVT010000112.1:0-22478 GCF_055564695.1 Streptomyces sp. NPDC029014 | reverse complement strand
AGACGACACGATGCGCCGTCTCTGCCACCAAACAGCCGGAACCATGCCTGACCAGCGGAAACTCAACGACTACGTTCGGAAAGCGGAAGCCTTCTTAGAGGAGATCGTCAGCCACGATCGTTCATGATCGCGGTTCCGGTGACACTCCGTGGCTCCAGCACGGAAAGTGATCCAGAACCTCATTTCAACCGTCGCCGACATACCTCGGCGGACTCGACCTGATCGCTATCCAGGAAGTCCTCGGACATTCCTGGATCGCCACGATCATGCGATACGTCCATGTCCAGCAGACCCGGGTCGAGGACGCCTGGGCGGCCGGGCAGCAGCGGGCCGCGAAGCGGCTGGAAGGACTTCTGCGATGAAGTGGAACCTGCGGCTGACCGCCGCGAACAAGGGAATCTGGAAGGCCTCCGAGCTCCAGCGGAGCCTGGCCGAGCACGGCCTGGTCATCTCGGCCGGGAAGATGTCCGGGCTGTGGTCCGGCCAGCCGGTCTCCCTCAAGCTGGAGGACCTTGACGTCATCTGCGTCGTCCTCGGCTGCGAGATCGGCGACATCCTGATCCCCGAGCCGGACAAGGTGCGCCGCCCCGGCCAGGAGGAGACAGGCCGGGCCGCTGTCGGCTCGGGCACCGCCGCGCCGAAGGTGATCCCCAAGCGCCGGGACGGCCGGTCGCTGCCGCCGGAGTGAGTCGATGGCACGCTTCCCGAAGAGCTACGTCAAGCCGACCGGCTCCTGCCCTGGTTGCCTGGCCTGGGGCGACTTCCGCGGACGGCTCTGCCACACCTGCTACATGTTCGGCCGCGGGCACGACGCGGCAGAATGCGCCGGCTGCCGTCGCGTCCAGCCGTTGAAGTGGGACTACTGCCGTTTGTGCTGGTGCCAGGCCCGCCTCGGCGCGAAGACAGCTGACGGCTGGCTGGCGGAAGGGCAAGACGTGCGGGACCGGCTCGCCGCCGTCCGGCACCAGCAGCTGTTCTTCGTCGGGATGCACTACCGCAGAAGGCCGACGCCTCCAGCCCGGCGGAAGGGAGGACGGCGTGGCCCCCCGCGCAAGCCGCCTCCCGCGCTGGCCTCGCGTCCGGACCCCGGCTGGCGGCAGCCACCGCTGTTCGAGCAGATCCCCCGACGTTTCGATAGGCTCGACCCGGCCGGCGCCGACCTGGCCAGCCCGTGGCTGGCCTGGGCGAAGTACCTCGCCCACCGGTTCGCCGAGGCCCGCGGCTGGGGACGCAACATCCGCTTCGCGGTCAACCGCGGCCTGGCCGTCGTCCTCACCGGTCACGTCGAAGACGACGTCATCCGGCACACGGAGATCTTCTCCCCGCTGCGAGCCCTGGACCTGCCCGTCGGCCACATCATCACGGTCCTGGAAGAGATGGGGATCTTCGAGGACGACAGCGAGCCGTCCTTCGAACGCTGGCTCATCGGACGCCTGGAAGGGCTCGCACCCGGCATCCGTTCGGAAGCCGAGCGCTGGACCCGAGTCCTACGCGACGGCGGCCCCCGCAGCCTCCCGCGCAAGGAGGGCACGGTCTGGCTCTCCCTCAACCACGTCCGTCCAGCCCTGCTGAAGTGGTCGAACCGCTACGACCACCTGCGGGAGGCGACCCGCGATGACGTCCTCGCCCACGTCAAGACGCTGCACGGTCACCAGCGGCGTGACCAGCTCGTCGCCCTGCGGTCCCTGTTCACCTGGGCCAAACGGCAGGGACTGATCTTCCGCAACCCCACCAGCCGGATCAAGGTCGGGCAGAACGAGTACGCCGTGCTGCAACCGCTGCTTCCCGAGCAGGTCGAGCGCTCCGTCGCAGCTGCGATGACGCCGGCGGCGCGGCTCGTCCTCGCCCTCGCGGCAGTCCACGCCGCCCGGGTCGCCCAGATCTCCGCCCTCGTGCTCGACGACGTCGATCTCGGCAACCGCCGGCTGACAATCACCGGACGCGCCCGCCTCTCGATGACCTCACCCTGAAGCTCCTGACTGACTGGTTGGACTACAGGCGGCGCCGGTGGCCGAGCACCGCGAACCTCCACCTGCTGATCAACAACCAGACCGCGAACACGACCGGCCGGGTGAGCAACCACTGGATCAGTGCTCCGATGCGAGGGCAGGACGCCACCTTGGAGCGGCTCCGTGTTGACCGGCAGCTCGAAGAGGCCCTGACCCACGGGCCTGACCCACTCCATCTCGCGGAGGTCTTCGGGCTCGGCGAAAAGACCGCGATGCGCTACGCGGACTCCGCACGAGCCCTGTTGGAACAGGCCGCTGAACAGCACCTTCGATGAAATCTGCTCGACCAGGACCAGCATGAAGGGAATCATGGACGAGTCAATCGACCGAAGCAGCAGCAATCGCTCTCCAGGACCATGCCGCCCTCTGGAGCATGGGGGAAAACCGCGCGAGCGATGTCGTGAATGCCGCCTGTGATGCGCTTGTCGCCGGACTCGACACCCCTGGCCTTCGCATCCTCGCCGCCTGCACGCGCGCCGAAGCGGACTACGACGTCCACGACCTGCTTCCCGCAGCATTCGACGAACTTGGCTTCACCTTCTATCCGGTCGGCAGCGAGGCTGGCCAGGAATCCGCCACCCGAGCCCTCGCACGATGCATGCTCGCCGGAGAGCTCACGCCTCGGGAGTTCACCTTCCGGATTCACCAGCGCCACGGACATGAGCTGCCCCTGACCGAGCGCCTCGCTGAGCTCGACGACGAGTACGACATCCTCGAATACGGCGACAGAACCGTGGACCAGGTCGATGCCGAGGTCGCGGCCGAAGCCCGCCGCCTCGCAGCCCACCCCACGGTTCCCGCCGAACCCACGGATTCGCCCAGCTGATACATACGGACCGACCCGCGAGTTCCCGCTGAACAGACTTCGGTTTCCCTGAACCCACGGGCCTCCCCGGGTGTGAGTAGTTGAGGTACAGGAAGTGCCGTTGAGATTGATCATGGTCAGGCTGGCGTCGGGGTGAGCGGGGCGTCCGGCCGCCGGATGCGGACTCGGCGCGGGCGCAGGATGTCGTCGGCGTCCTGGAGGTCGGCGATGTCGGCGTGCGCCGCCTGGACGGCTTCGAGGTACGCCTCCTTCTTCTCGTGTTCGGCGAGCGCCCGGTAGACGCTGGCCCGTGCGCTTGCCGGTGGGGATGATCAGGTCGGGCTGAATCTCCTCGACCGATTCGCCGTTCGCGCGGCGCCGCAGCACGGTGTGCAGCATGTCGTCGGTAATGACGGGCGGCCAGCCGCCGTGCTTGCCCTTGCGGGCCGCCGCGTCGAGTCCTTCGAGGGTCGACTCGCGGATGTTCTCCCGCTCGGTCTCCGCCATCGCCGCGAAGAAGGCGAACAGCAGGCGGCCGGGCCCGCTGGGGTCGTACATCCCGGGCAGCGGCCCGGCGGGCATCTCCAAGATCAGGCCATGCGCGGTGAGGTGGTCGGCGAGCGCGGTGAGTTCGGCGGCGTCGCGGCCCAGGCGCTTCATCTCGTACACGGTGAAGATGACCCGGCAGTGCGGGGCGTGGGCCTTGATCTGGCGGGCGAGAGCGAGCGCGGCTTCGAACTGAGGCCGGACCCGGACACGGGTGCTGATCTTCTCGGAGAACACCTTGTCGCGCGGGATACCGTGCTTGGCGAGCGCGTCGAGCTGGGACTGGAGTTCCTGGGTCAGCGTCGAGCACCGCGCGTATCCGATGCGGATGTCGGCGCTCGGGGTGTCCGGCGCGAGAGCGAGCGGGACCGGGGTACCGGGGCGCCACGGCTGGCCGGGCCCGCGGTCGGCGGGGGTGGGCACGCGCAGGAGCTTGGCGAGCCGGGGCACCTTGGTGAAACGACCGTTTTTGAGACCGGTGCAGACTCGGTAGAGCTTGAGGGCGCAGGCCCGCGAGCGGCCGGTCGATCAGCGGGGCAGGATGCGCATTACTGCCTCGCGTTCGCCGCTGAGCCGCAGGCCTTGCTGTACTGCGGCGCTCAGATCGAGGTCGCCGAGCAGGGTGGCGGCCAGCAGGTGCGGCGGTCCGGTCAGTGACGCGGTGGGGTGGTCGACCCGGCCGGCGTGTGTGTGTACCGAGCCGTCCTTGACTTCGATGACCAGGTCTTCGTTGCCGTCGGCGTGCAGTTGCAGGGCGATTGCCGGCTGGTCGGGGCGGTGGTCGGTCAGTGCCCGGGCGGGCATGTCCAGCCAGTGGGTGCGGAAGGTGTCGTTGCCGCCCGGCTCACGCAACAGCGGTACGCCCCACCGGCTCAGTTCCTGCAGCACCGGCTCGAGCTCGCGGCCACGCTCGGTGAGGGAGAACAGGGTGGTGGCCACCGGTGGCGGGGCGGCTTCGCGGTGGATCAGGCCGGCTTCCTCGAGTGCGCGGAGCCGGTCGACCAGCAGGTTGCTGGCGATCCCGGGCAGCCCGTTGCGCAGGTCGGTGTGCCGGCAAGGACCCAGGGCGAGCAGTTCACGGACGATCAGCAGGGTCCATCGGTCGCCGATGGTGTCCAGTGCTTTCGCGATGCCGCAGTACTGCCCGTAGGTGCGCATGCCACCACCCTACATCGGGGTGTTGAGTTTCAAAACTCTCTTGTTGACTTTCTCAACAACGCCGGTCTAGCGTCGCTGCCCATGACCCCCACCCTTTCCGTGCGTCGGCTGGCCTGGGCCGGCGTCGAGATCCGTCTCGGCGACACCCGCCTGCTGATCGACCCGCTCGAGAACGTCGCTCCGCTGGCGCCGGTGATGGGGCCGCCGCACCGGCCGGTCGACCCGGTCGATACCCCGCCCGGCACCCACGCCCTCATCACCCACCTGCACCCCGACCACTACGACCACGACCTGATCGCCCGGATCGCGGCCACCGGCACGATCGGCTGCCACACCCCGAGCGCGGCGGCGCTGCACGAGGTGGGCATCACCCCCGTCGCCCAGGACCTGGGCCAGTCACGCCGCATCGGAGAGCTGACCGTCACCCCGGTGACCTCGCTGGACTGGCGCGGCAACGACTGTGACCAGGTCGCCTGGGTCGTCGAAGGCGCCGGCCGGCGGGTCATCCACTGCGGCGACACCCAGTGGCACGGCAGCTGGTGGCAGATCGCCCGCGACCACGGCCCGTTCGACGTCGCGTTCGTCCCGGTCAACGGCGTCATCGCCCACTTCGAGGGCTACGCGGCCAACGTCCCGGCGACCATGACCCCCGAGCAGGGCGTCGAGGCCGCCGTCGCACTCGGCGCCGGCACCGTCTGCGCCATGCACTACGGCCTGTTCCACAACCCGCCGTTCTACACCGAACAACCCGACATCGAGCAGCGCTTCCAGCACGCCGCCGACGAGCGCGGCATCACCGCGGCCATCATCGCCGACGGCCAGCCCGTCCTTTGACCATCAGAAACAAGGAGCAACACATGAAGATCGTCCTGTTCGGTGCCAGCGGCAACATCGGCCGGCCCACCACCGAGGAACTACTGCGTCGCGGCCACACCGTCACCGCGGTCACCCGAGCCGGCCACATCGGCGGACTGGGGCACAAGGCCCTGACCGTGACCACCGGTGACGTCACAGACGCCGCCGCGGTCGCCGGCCTCGCCGCCTCCCACGACGCCGTACTGTCGGCCGTCGGCCCCCGGATCGGCCAGGAAAGCGACCGCGCCACGATCGTCGGTGCCGCCCGTGCGCTGATCGACGGACTCCGCCGAGCCGGTGTCACCCGCCTGGTCACCATCGGCGGTGCCGGTAGCCTACGCACGCCGACCGGCGCCCGGGTCATGGACGACCCGGACTTCCCCGCGCTGTGGAAGGCCAACGCCGAGGCCCAGTCCGAAGCGCTCGACCTCTACCGCGGCGTGCACGACCTCGACTGGACGTACGTGTCGCCCGCCGCAGTCATCGGAGCGGGCGAGCGGACCGGGGCCTACCGCAGCGCCGGGGACACCCTGCTCACCGACGACGACGGCAACAGCCGCATCTCGTACGCCGACTACGCGATCGCCTTGGCCGACACGATCGAGAGCGGCACCGCGATCCGCCGCCGCATCACCGTGGCGTACTGAGCCATGAGCAACGACGCCGCCGGCCGGCAAACCCGATTCATCGTCCTGCTCGCAGCGCTCGTGGCCCTTGGACCACTGTCCATCGACGGCTACCTGCCCGGACTGCCGGACCTCGCCGGCGACCTGCGCGCCAGCGCCGCGGCCACCCAGCTCACCATCACCGCCTGCCTGGCCGGCCTGGCCATCGGGCAGCTGATCGCCGGGCCGCTGAGCGACACCTACGGCCGGCGGCGTCCGTTGCTGGCGGGCCTCGCCCTCTACACGATCGCCAGCGCGCTCTGCGCGGTGGCGCCCGACGTCCGGACCTTCGTCGGCCTACGCCTGGTCCAGGGCATCGGCGGGGCGTTCGGCATCGTCATCGCCAACGCCATGGTCCGCGACCGCACCTCCGGAACCCGCACCGCACGTCTCTTCTCCGCACTGACCTTGATCACCGGCCTGGCGCCGGTGTTCGCGCCGGTCCTCGGCGGCCAGCTACTGCACGTCACGGCCTGGCCGGGGATCTTCGTGGGCCTGGCCGTACTCGGCGCCGTGATGCTGGCGGCCTCCGCCGCAGGACTGCCGGAGACCCGGTCCTCCACGTCACGCCAGCCGCTGCTGGCTGTCGTCGGGCAGCTGCTCAGCGACCGGGTCTTCACCGGGTACGTCCTGGCCAACGGCCTGGTCTTCGCGGCGATGTTCGCCTACATCTCCGGCTCGCCGTTCGTCCTGCAGGAAATCCACGGCCTGTCACCGCAGCAGTACAGCGCCGTGTTCGCCGTCAACGCCGCCGGACTCATTGCGGCCGCCCAGATCAGCGGCCGGCTGGTGGCCCGGGCCGGCGCCCGCGTGCTACTGCTCGCCGGTCTGCTGGGCGCGACAGCCGGTGGCACCACGGTCCTGGGCGCGGTGCTGACACGGGCACCCCTGCCCGCGCTCCTGATCGGCCTGTTCGTCCTGGTCTCCAGCGTGGGCCTCGTCATGCCGAACGCCGCGGCCCAGGCCCTGGCCGACCACGGCGGACACGCCGGGTCGGCCGCCGCCCTGCTCGGCTTCAGCCAGTTCATGATCGGCGGGGCACTTGCTCCGCTGGCCGGCGCGGGTGGCGCCACCGACGCCTTGCCGATGGGAATCATCGTCGCCGTGCTGCCGGCGCTCGCTCTGCTCACACTCGGCGTCCTCACCCGGTCGATGCCCGGTGAGCGCACTCGCAGGCCGGCTCGCCAAGGACCTGCCGGGCACCGGCGACCGCGCCGGCACATCGAGTGATAACCCCTCAGGCGTAGAAGATGCCCCGCGCCGCGGTGACCTGTTCTCCGGGGTGAAGGGGGCGACCGACGAGACGCGTTGCAGCGCGACGGTCGCGAACGCGGCGTCCTCCTGGGAGGCAGTGAACGCGTCGGCCGACAGACCCACGAGAAGGCCGAGCGGAGGGCCAGTCTCCCGCTTGACGAGGCCCACGGAGTCAACGAGGTGCAGGCGGCTGTCGGCGGCCGGGCCCGCCGCGTCCATCTCCCGCTGGATGTCGCCGGTGAGCTCGTATCTCACGGCGACCACCCAGCCTGTATCAAGGGAGTCGGTGCTGCGGGCGGCGATCGAGCGGTAGGTGACCTCGCCCTCGCCGACAGCCAGCGTGATGGCGAACCCCATCAGGCGCGGAGCCGTCTTCTGCAGGTGCGGCAGTCGTTCGGGCGTGGTGGAGGCGATCACCGCAGCGATTTCGCCCTGGCCGACTGAGACGATTAGGCCGTCCAGGAAATCGCGTCCGACTTCAGATTCGACCAACGTGTCCACGTTGGGCAGGAACGCCCAGTGGTCGGTGGTTGCGAGCTCGGTCAGCAGAGAGGTGGCACGGTCCGCACCCCCGGCGACCAGGGAAGCCAGGTCAAGCTGCAGCAGCCTGTCGATCCGTGCTGGCCGGCCGTCCCACAAGGCGTCTCCGGCATGGAGACGCAACGCGGCGAGCGCGGCCGTCGCTGCCTCGTGGACAACGAGAACAAGAGGGTGACGGCCTCCGGCACAGGCCATCAAGCAGCAACAGCTGGTACTGCCCCGAGGCCGCCTCAGGGGAGAGAGCGTCCAGTTCCACAAGATCAGCGTACCGCCGTGGCTGGGCCGCCGCCTCCCCACTGATCGGCCTGTCAGGCAGTGGCGAAATGTCCCGTCAGCCCTCTGCTGCGAGACTTAGACGGCGGGGTTACTGGGGAAGCGATGCACGGTGAGCCCATCCGTGGCGTTGGCCTTCCCCAAGGGACTGGCCGCCCGGAAGCTGAGGAGTCGACTTGTAAGAATCTTGGATTCGGCGCCGGCGAGGCTGACTCGGAGCCCCTCGATCTCGCCGAGCCAGCCTTCGCGCTCGGCTTCGGCGAACCGATCCAGGAGGTTGTCGCGGATCTCCATCAGTCGGCCGCGCTGCGCCGGGTCCGGCCGGAGGAGGGAGCAGCGTACGCAGGCTGAACTTCACTGCACGTGAACCTCGTTGCTCGTGGTCGCGAGCGGTCAACGTGGTGAGATGACTCGGCGGGGGTGGCTGCCGACTCCGTTCCCCCTTGATCCCCGCAGCTGAGTCTGACTAGGTTTGCCGCCGACAACCGACGATCAAGCAGGTGGGGCGTATGGCGGGTCTGGACGACCTGGTGCAACTGTTCGGCCTGCCACCGGCCCGAGAGCCATCCCCGGACGACTGGGCCGAGGTCGAGAACTATCTCGGCTCGGCGCTACCGAGTGAACCGTTCCGGCTTCTCTGCCGCTCCGTTGTGAGCTATCAGAGAGGATGGGTCTCGTACCCAAGAAGATTGACGCAGCCCTTCGTAGCCAGGCCGTGAGGCTGGTGACGGAGCATCGTGCGGAGTACTCCTCCGAGCCTGCATTGCACATCCAGGTCGCTGATTCCTTGGGCGTCTCCCGGGAGTCCGTGCGGCGGTGGGTGATGCAGTCCGAGATCGACGCTGGCCAGGTGGCGGGCGTGAGCACGGACGAGCGGGAGGAACTGCGCAGGCTGCGGGTGGAGAACAAGCGCTTGCGCGAGGTCAACGAGGTCTTGAAGTCGGCGACGATTTTCTTCGCGGGGGAGCTCGACCCCCGAAACCGCTGATCGTGGCGTTCGCCGATCAGATGCGGGCCGCCGGGTATGCCGTCGAGTCGATCCTCACTGCTCTGCACCAAGCAGGACTGAAGATCGCGGCACGAACCTTACGGGCCTGGTCCGCCCCAGCTGGCCCGTCGAACGTGGCCGCGGCCCGAACCGTGACCGACGTCCTGGTCGAGGATGCCGTCCGCCGGCTGGCCTTCACCACCAACGCGGCCGGTGAGCGTGTGCTGGCTCCCGAGGGACTCTATGGCCGGCGCAAAATGCTGGCTCTCATCCGCCGCACCCTCCTGCCCGAGGCCGGCTTCGGCGCCGTCGACCGAGCCATGCGCTCACTCGGCCTCAGCGGCGTGGTCCGCGGACGAAGACCCAGAACCACCATCCCCAACCCCGCCGATGCCAGGGCCCCGGACCTGCTGGACCGCGACTTCACAGCCCCGGCACCGAACCAGAAATGGATCACCGACTTCACCTACGTCCGCACGTACCAGTCGTTCACCTACGTCGCGTTCATCGTCGACTGCTTCTCCCAAAAGATCGTGAGCTGGCACGCCTCGGTCAAACGGGACGTGGAGCTGGTCGACGTGCCACTGCGGATGGCGTTGTGGCGCCGTGCTCACGAAGGCAACCCTGTGGGACGCGACCAGCTCATCCACCACTCGGATGCCGGGTCGCAATATACGAGTGTGCGCTTCACCGAGCACCTGAGCATCGAGGGCATCCACCCCTCGATCGGCAGCGTCGGAGACGCTTATGACAACGCGCTGGTGGAGACGATCAACGGTCTCTACAAGGCCGAATGCATACGGACCAAGGTCTTCCACGACGGTCCTTGGAGAACGGTCTCGGACGTCGAGTACGCCACCGCCTCGTGGGTCGAGTGGTACAACAACCGCCGGCTGCACTCAAGCCTGGGCATGATCAGCCCCACCGAGTACGAGGCAGCACACTACGCTGACACAGAACCCGCGGCCGACTGATCACCGGCCAGCAAACCACCGGCAGGAAAGCCGGAACGGTTCACTCCGGCGGCGGCCCGGGGTGGGACCGGGCCGCGCTGTGTGCGCCGCTGATCCCAAGGGCCCCTTTCAGCGGGCGTCTATGCCTTTCCAGCCGTGCCCGAGCCCTCGGCGTCGCGGCTGGCCCGCCGCGGCGGCGCGCGCCGGCGGGGTGTTCAGGGCGGTGGTCACCTGGAGTGCTGCTGCGGGCGTGAGGCCGGTGGAGACGTCCCCGGATGCGAGGACTCGGGCGTACGCCCCCGGCCCGTAGGCGGCCAGGGCCGCGGCAAGGGACGCCGCGGTCGTGTCGGCCGGCCCCGCGCCCCAGCGGGGTTCGTCCTCGGGGGCGGGTGCCTGAGGGGCAGTTCACGACGGACTGCGAGGAGGGCGGCGAGGGCTTGGGCGTGAGCCGGGTCCATGGTGACGGTCAGCACCGGGCCAAGTTGGTGGACGCGCCCGGTCAGGTTGTGCACGGCGAGCGCCCGCCGCAGGCCGGCGCTCAACACCGCGGGGTCTCCGGAACGGCCGGCGCCGTGGGACGGGCCGACCCCAACCGGTACGCGCTCGACGCCTTCCCGGAGCGCGGCGACAGCGGCCGGGCGAGGCGGGTGCCAGCCCGTGGAGGCGGCCGCGGAGGTTTCCGCGCGCTTGGCGAGCCACCTTTGTACCGGTGTCTGGTAGACGGCGATGGCGAACGGGCCACCGGTCAGCAGGGTGCGGCGGTGCATGCTGCTCCAGTACTCGACGGACGGACGCCAGGCTTCATCTGGATCTCTTGGGAGATCCAAGCCCATATCTGTCCAGTTTTGCCGCAGCTTGCTCATGCCGTCTCGTCCAGGCCGACGGGGCGGCCGAGGCGTTCGCATGGAAGGAGGCGAGCCGGGGCGTGGTCAGTTGCCTCGCTCGGCGCGGGCGCGAGCCAGCGCGGCTGCGTGTACGGGGTCGTAGCCGTCCTGACGGCGTTGCAGAATCGCAGAGTTCCGCAGGTCGCGTTGTTCCTGAGGGGGATCTTCCCGGGTCCGGTCAGCTGCCTCTTGCTGGAGACGTGCCTGCTCGATCGCCCTGTCGAAAGCAGCGACCTGTTCGGACGTCCTGGGCGCACGTGTCGACGGCCGGGGGTTGCGCCCTGGACGGGACTGGAGCTGGGTCCTGATGGAGGCAGCGAAGGCGGCGGAGTGGTCGCTGGCGGCCGCAGCGGGACTGGGGGCCGGTGAGGGTGCCGGGCGGCAGGTCGCGCAGGGAACAGCCGGGTCAAGGGGCTGGAAGCCGTCTTCGCAGCGGACGGGGCAGTCGGTGGGCGAGATCAGCCAGTAGGCGACGTGATCGGGGCTGTGCCCGGGGGTGCGCGGCGTAGGGTCTTGCCGCAGCGGTTGGTTCGACCAGTAGTTCCACCAGCGGCGCTCAACCCGGTCGGCGAGCTGGGCAGGACTGCGATGGGCAAGTTCAGCGCGGATGGCCTCCAGCAAGAAGGCCGGCAGCCGCCCATGGCACCCACGGACCACCGGCTCCGGCAGGGCCTTGAGGACGGTCTGGACAGGATCCCGGCTTCCCCGGGCGAGGCAGGCGTCACACAAGTCGGCCAGCGACGGGTCCGGAAGCAGGATCCGAGGCCACTTACTCGCCCGGTCGCGGGATCCGGGGCGCCGAGGCTTGGGCGGGATGACCACCGGCTCCATGGCCGGGCGCTCGGGTACCGGCTCGGAGCACAGCCGGCAGCGCCCACGACAGGACAGGCACAACTCCCCAGGCATGTCAAGCCTGCGGGCGAGGGAGCGCCACACCCGGGGCACTCCGACCGGCACCAGCGGCACAAGTGGTCGAGGGGGTGAGGCACGGGCAGCCAGCGGCGCTTCCCCTGACAGCGCACGCATCTGCGGATGTCGACCTCGCACCTGGTCGCAAGGACCGGCTTGCCGGGGCAGTCCGAGCAGCGCACGGTGATGCCGGTGGGGGCCGGAGTGGTCAAGAAATCGGTCACGGGGCGGTCCGATCAGAGGTTCGCTCCACGATCCAGCCGAAGCATCACGTAGAGGGCCATTCCGCCGGGGTTGGCCGGGGAAGTCAGACGGACTCGGCCGAACTGATGGACCACGAGGTGAACGCTTGTGGACGACTGCATCTTGGGGATCGTGGCTGGGGTCATGCGCTTCCGTAGTGCTTCGAGAGCGGCCGCGCTAGGCACCACACCGGAAGCACCCGGGTCGTCCCCTCTTCGGCGTAATGCCCCCCGTATGAGGTTGAGCGTGCCGCCGCGCTGCTGATGAGGCTGTTCGAGGCGGTGGGGGATGCCGTACCGCTCAGCGCGGCCGAGATCTTCAGCGCCTACTGCACCGATCCGGAGACCGGCGAGCCTGTTCCGCCGGAGTGGGGCGTGGACCACGTCGCTGCGCCGACTGTCTGCACCTGAGCGGGCGGCCCTCGGGGTCCGGCGCGGGCCGGACCGTTTTGGGGCGAAGGCGAGCTGGACTCCATCGGGGCCACCGGCCGGCCATCGTCCATGAGCGGGCTGGCGGTCGCTGCGCTTGGGGACACAGTCAAGGGAGCCGCCTGCTTCACGCATAGCCATGTGCGGGCCACAACCATCGTGGAATGATCGCTGCGTCGGTCTGACGAAGAGGGTGGGCGATGGCAGACATGGGTGAGCAGTATGAGGCGTCGGCTTCGGCGCTCGGGTACCTCTTCCAGTTCGCCAAGGCTCTGCACATCTGCATTGAGCAGTGGATGAGCGGCGCCATGGACTGGAGTGTTGCGGTCGAGGCAGCCGACGACATCGAAATCCACCGAGGCCCGGATACGCGCCTGATTCAGCTCAAACAGCGTGCTGACGGTGTTCGGATGACCGACTTGGCCGAGGATCTTTGGAAGACGCTCCGGATCTGGGCGGAAGCTGCCACGGCCGACCGGATCGTGCTCGCCGAGACCAAACTGTTCCTCCTGACGACAGCCGAGATTCCTGAGAGCAGTGCAGCGTTCTGCCTGCAACCCCGAGGCAGCCAGCACCGCAACGAAGAGCGTGCACTGCATCTCCTCCGTGAAGCCCGCAAGGCCTCGAAGGCGACAAAGGGCTCTCTGCCGAAGTGCTTCGAGGCGTTTGACAACCTGGACCGGGGAGACAGACCACTGCAACGCTCCCTCATGTCCCGCATCGAGATTCTCAGCGGCACCCCGGACATCACGCAGGTCCGTACCGCGCTGCAGGGCCTTGCCGCCTTCGCCGTCGGGCACGATGCGGCGAAGGCTTTCCTTGCCCGGCTGGAGGGCTGGTTCTACGACCGTGTGATCGAGCAGATGCAGACGCCAGGCGGGAGCCCAGTCACCGGCATCGAGTTCGATGAGATGCTCTCCGACCTGCAGCGTCAGTTCCGCTCTGACAACCTGCCGATCGACCCCGACATCTCTGACATGGCTTCGGACCCCTCACAGGCAGCCGACCAGCAGTTTGTCCGCCAGCTGGGCCTTATCGGTGTCGGCGCCGACCGGATCGGTCTAGCGGTGCGGGACTACGTCCGGGCTTTCGCTCAGCGATCCCGCTGGTCCACCGAGAATCTGCTGCGTGCCGGCGAACTCGGCAAGTACGAGCGCAAACTGGTCGAGGAGTGGCAGTCCCGCTTCGCTGAGATGGCGGAAGAACTCGGCCCCGAGGCTACGGAGGAGGAGAAGAAGAAGGAAGCCAGACTCATCTACCGCTGGGTCGACCGCGAGGCCCGCTTCCCCATCCGCTCAGGGTGCGACGAGACCTTCGTGACCAAAGGCTCATACCACATGCTCGCGGACGAACTCAAAGTCGGATGGCATCCAGACTTCTCCGCACGACTCATAGCGCTCCTTGAGCCGGCCCGGGCCCGCTGATGGAACTGAGTCGCGAGGAACGTGCCCTCTACAACCCCGCCTTCACCGCACTCCTCTGCATCCGCGCCGTACAAGGCCACGCAAAGGCGTACGAGACTCCCTGCCCGCTCCCCGTAGCTGTCACTGCCAGCATCATGGCCTTGCAACCCGCCATCAGGAACGCCCTGCCAGCAACAGCAGGCACCGGCCTGATGGGGTGGCTCGAAGCCAACCAGCACGTGCGCATCGAGATGTCACGCAACGCCACGGCGCTCGCAGCCGTGGTCAGGCCGGGACTCCTCTTGGCTCTTCAGTCTCGCGCCGTGTTCTGCACCACCACAGGCCTGCTGCTCAAGCCACGTGGCCTGAGCAAGACCATCAACGACGGGACGCAGCAGACCCGAGCCGTCCAACAGGCAGCCCTCATGCTCGGGCGCTGGCTCCCCAGCACCGGCAGCCTAGGTACCGTCCTCACCCTCCTGGGAGTCCAGCCGTGACCTTTCAGATCCGTGCGGTCACCATCTACGGCAAGCAGCCCGGCCAAGTGCACGCGGTGCCCTTCAAGCTCGGCGCCCTCAACATCGTCACCGGCGACTCCCGCCGCGGCAAAAGCGCCCTGCTGACGATCATCGATTACTGTCTCGCCAGCTCCGAATATCCAGTGAAGTCCGGCAAGGTCCGCGACTACGTCAGCACCTTCGCGATCACCCTCGTCAAGCCCGGACAGCAACTCTTCGTCGCCCGCCGCGCCCCTGAAACCAAGAAGGGCGTCAGCACCGTCCTGTGCATTCTCTCTCAGGCACCAGGGTCGCCCCCACCACCCCTGGACGACCTTCGTTTCGTCACACCGAGAGACGTCGCCAAGGACATCCTGAGCGACTTCTGCGGCATCGACCGCAACATCCGTGTCCCCGCCGTCGGCCGTGCAACGCTCATCGCACCGTCCATCCGTCACGCGCTTTTCTTCTGCTTCCAGGCCCAGAACGAGGTCGCCAACGAAGACGTCCTCTTCCACTCCCAAGGCAAGGAGTGGAGGCCGAACACCATCCGCGGCGTCATCCCCTACTTCCTCGGCGCAACCGACCGCGAGCAAGCACTCCTCCGCAGCCGACTGCGCCTCGCACGCAAAGACCTGTCCGACCACGAAGCGAAATTGGCCGCCGCGAGAGTACTCGCCCCCGCTGCCGGCCAGGCCCAGGCTCTGGTCACCGAAGCCATCGAAGCCGGCCTTCTTCGCGCTGACGCCAGCCGCGAGACGACCGCCGAAGGAGTCCTGCGACTCTTGCGTCAGGCGCTCCTCCAAAGCGGCCCTCAAGCGGGCCCGGAACCGACCGATGACCCCATCAGCGACCTCCGCACCCGTCGTAGCGAGCTGCGGAGCCACGCCAACAGAGCACGAGCACGGATCGCCGACCTCAAAACAGCCCTGGCGGAAAACGGCGACTTCACCGACCAGGCAAACGAGCAACGCGCTCGGCTGGCCACCCTGGGGCTACTCAAGCGCGATCTAATAGATAGTCCGTATGGCGGAAATTGCCCTGTCTGCGCCGGTCCCGTCACACCCGCCAATGTCACTGCAATGACACTGAACATGGATCTTGAGCACCTCCAAAGCGACCTGCACGCCATCGGCAGAGACACTCCAGCCATCGAGCAAATGATCAGCGAGGAAGAGGGCCGCCTACAGGAAATACGCTCGCAGCTTGCCCGCAATCACGAAGAGATCAACGAGGTCACCGCAGCCTTCCGGGCCCTCGAACGGGAGCCCGACGACGTACGGCGTGCCGCCATCGTGCAGGGCCGCATCAGCCTCTACCTGGACACCGCGGCCCAACTTGCCATCGGCCCTCGGGTGGAAGACCGAACCGAGGAGCTGCGCACACGGATCGCCGAGCTGGAGACGCTACTCAGCGAAGATGCCCAAGGCGACCGCCTGACCAGCTTCCTGTCCCTGATCAACGAGCAGATCAGGTCCAAGGCACAGGAACTCGAACTGGAACACTCCAGTTCGATGCTCCACCTCGACGTGAACCGTCTCACCGTGGTGGCCGACACTTCCGACGGCCCGATTCCCCTAAAGGAAATGGGCAGCGGGGATAACCACCTCGGCTACCACGTGGCCACCCTCCTCAGCCTCCACGAGTGGTTCGCCGAGAACGACAACCCAGTGCCGGGGGTACTCATTCTCGACCAGCCCTCGCAGGTGTACTTTCCGCCCGACCACGTCGGCGAAGAGGTACTGGAGAGCGATGACCGGATTCTGCTCCTGAACATCTTCAAAGCCATCCACCGGACGCTCCGCCGGCTCGACGGAAAGCTACAGGTCATTGTCATGGAGCACGCAGACCTCGAAGACCCAGCTTTCAGCGACCACGTCGAGCACCGGTGGCGCCGACGCGACGGACAGGCACTCGTACCCGCCGCATGGATCACATCCGAGGCTGACTGACTCTGCGGCGAGCGGCGACCTTGGTGCCGGTGTCGGCAGCGTGCTTCGCGACGCCGGCGGGGACCAGGCGTCATCCTGGCCGGGCACGACGGACGCATGGGAGGAACTGGGCGGGTACATCACGAGGAACACCGAGATGCCGTGGCCGACGACCGACCTCGTACGGGTCCAGGTCCCCGGCCAGCCGGAGTACGCCGTGGACCAAGCCGACGTGGACATCACCGACACCGGCTCACCCACCCGGCTGTACATCAAGCTCGGCTGGGCGAAGACCCGCCGCCGCGCACTGACCGCAGCGCCGCCGGTACGGGGCTGAGCAGGCGCCTGCAGGACACAACCGCGCCAGCCCAGTTGCATTGAGCGGCGACATCGTCGGCCATCGCATCGCTGCGGGGCGGGCAGGGCTTTGGTCACTTCGAGCACCGGGACCGGCACACCCTCCCCGCCAAGGAGCCCTGCAGCCGGGATGGACACGACGCCCAGCCGCCCTCGGATCGGTTCAACAGGGCCCGCCGGCCGTTACCGGGGCAGGTCGGACTCCGGTGTGGCCTGGGCGAGGAAGTCGTGCTCGGCGTCGCGAACGCGCCGCTGCTCCCGGCCGACGCGTACCTCCTGGACACCGACGTGCACAAGACCGAGGACGATGACGCCCAAGGAGATCATGAACCCGTGCTCGATGGACTGGCCCATCTCCGTCCGCCGCTTGTTGACTGAGACGGCGAAGAGCCACACATTCAGCATCAGGAAGGCGCCCGTGCACCACACGACGCCGATGGTGGCAGGACGCCACATGCGCCGTTCGGCGGGAAGCCCGAGCCCGCTGCGCATCGCCCTGGTGGCGGCATCGGCACGCCGGGCCGAGACGGGCTTGGCAATCACGCTGGCCGCAGCCCCCATCAGCAGGACCAGGACCAGGCTGATGGTGATGACCGGCGCCACGTTGAGGGGGTGGAGCGTCATCACCGTCGAGAAGGCCAGCATGAGAAGGGTCCCGGACAGGGCATCCCACTTGGCCGGCCATAACTGGTCGGCGCCTCGGCGCCACTTGCGCCAGCACCGCCAGGTGACCCCGGCCGTGGCGGCCCAGACCAGCGTGTAGAGCACCACAGCCTTCACGGACTAGTTCCCCTTCCCCCGGGCCTGCACGCACAGCTCAGCGCCATCACTCTACGGCCGGAAGCCGCGCCGGCAGGCCGCGATAATCTCTACGCGCACCCGCCGCAGCCGAGAGCCCGGTCGTGGGTCACCCCCCCATGGGGGCGATCGGAGTGCGATTGGTGGTGCGATTCCCGCGTTGCGGCCTGTCCGTGCCTGAGCCATGCCCGAGTGGTGATCGTGGGCGCCGTCCTGGCTGCCTTCGCCCTCTTTGGTGGCACAACCGGCGGGCAGTCCCTCGACACCTTCCCTCTGGACGGAGACGTGCTGGACGTGGCCGTGCACGAGGCGTTCGCGGAGGAGGCCAGCGAGGTGAACAACCAGGGCGCCACCGCGCAGGTGGAGTACCTGGCAGGCGGGTGCGCCGACGTGCACGCGCTGCGAGACCTGCTGGGCGACCTCACCGCTTGATGCCCGCACGCAGCTTGCGGCGATGTCGGGGACGACTGGTGTACGCCTGTCGATGGCCGGCTCCCGTGGCCACGCCACTGGCCCTCACCGCCTCTCGGGCAATTTCATCCTTAAGGGCCGTCACCCCAGTGGGGCGTGACGGGGACGGCGATTTTCTCCCTCGTCGCGCGGGGGTTCGTCGTGACGGGGGAGGGGCGTCGCCCCCGTCATTCAGGGTACGAATGCTCGTCCACCAGCTCGTGGGGTGGGCAGGCACCTGCCTGAGGCCGCGCCGTTGCCGGTCGCCGGCGAGCGCGACAATCAGGTGGACCGGGACCCACGATGGGCGAGTGACCCCCGGTGGGACTGAACCCTAGGCAGCCGGTGCGGCCAGCCAAGGAGCCCATGTGAGTGTTCGCCTCCCCGGACGTACTTCAAGCGCACGCCAGCCGACGACGCCCTGATCGGTTTCACCCCCGCCGACCTACGCGAACAGGCCGAGGCCGTCAGTACCGGCCGGCCCTGCGCCCTGTGCGTGACTCTGCACTGCCCGGCCCTGGTAGCGCCTGCAAGATTGTCAGTGGTGGCTGAGAAGCTGGCATCAGTCAGCAGGCCCCGCGCTCCCGGCGGCCGCTCAGCAGCTATGACGGAGGCGATGGCGATGGTGAGCTTCAAAGTGAGATGGGTCCGCGACGGTCAGGAGCAGACCTCGGCCGTCCACTACGACCGGACCTCCGCCGAGCGGCGACAGCAAGAACTCCAGCAGTCCGGAGCCACGGCCGTAGAGATCTACGAGACCACCCACCGCCGGTAGACGACACCATGACCAGCACACCCCCGCAGCCGACCGTCCGCTTCCACGTGTCGATGACCTTCACCCCCGGGGGACCAAAGGTCGAGGGGACCTGGGAAACCGAGGCATCTGGGGTGAAACGGTTCCGCAGCTTCATGGAACGCACGGCTCGGACGGGGTGACCATCACCTTGTGGGCCGAGACGGACGGCATCCGGCACCGCCTGCGCACCTGGACGAAGGACCACGGAAAGGTGATCCACGCCGAGCGCTGACCCGTCCGCCCACGGGCGGACCCTGGGATACCGGTGACGGGCGGCGTGCTGGCGGCCACGGATGTGGAGTCAACCGCGACGACCCAGTCCAGGTCGCCCTCGGCGAGCAAACCGTTCAGGCTGGCCAGTTGACCTGCCCGCTCTTGGCCTGAAGTACATCCGGAACCTCGGCTTCATAAAACCTGAGGGATCCGATCCCGACTGCGCCGTCCCCGCGCGGGTGCGTTTCGTGAGCCCTTGCGGCCAGCCAGCAGAGCAACTCGCCGACCTTCTCGAACTCATCCGGATGGATCTCCTGTCGGGACGTCAGCGACCAGCCGTTCCACGACGGGTCCACGTGAGGGGCCAGTGCCGAGCTGAGCACACCACCCACCCGCCATGCCGCGCCGCGCCCGGCCAGGAGTGGATAGGGGTCGTCCTCAATCACCGGGATCCCCGAGTCGTCGACCACTACGACCGGGAACTCGGTGACGATGGACAGACACTCCGGTTGGCTCCCGATTCCCAGATGCCAGCTCAGCTCGGCGAGCTCCTGCTCGGAGATTTCGTCCCTCAGGTCGACGGCAATCATCAACTCATACATGTCACTCACCCGGTGAACCCTACGAGTAGCCCCTGACATGTGGTTGGTGTGAATGGTTCTGCGGCGGTGGCACTGGCTGGGGTCAGCTGATGTCGCTTGCCCGTCGCCAGCTGGGGGGTAGCGTTCTGGCACAACTTCTGTGGTTCCCGGTGCAGCGGTTGCTGGTGTCCCAGATAAGGACTCGTTGGAAGAGGACGAGGGCTCTACCCTGAGCCGGAGCGGGAGTGCGCGTGTTCTCGCAGGTTGCGGTGCCGTGGCAGAGCGGTCCATTGCGATCGACGTGGGCGAGGTCCCTCTCACGTCGACTGACGGAGACGGGGCGGGCCTGCTCCTACCTGTCTCGCGGGTTCAAATCCCGTCGGCACTGCAACCGACCTGGACTTGGTCCAGCACACGGAACTGCCACCTCGGGCTCGGTCCACAGAAGTTGAGCCAGAGCCCAATCTCATGAACAGAGCCAAGTGCGGGCCGCCACCCTCGCTGGGTGGCGGCCCGCACTGCTGCGCTCAGGCTCGGTCGGTATCCGGACTCCACACGGCCGGCCCACCGCCGCGCCACTCGATGAGTAGCGCGCCGTCCAGGCGGACGTCGTCGGGGTCCAGGCCGGCCCGCCGCAGGAACTCGAAGAGGTCGTTCGGGCCGAGGGCGCGGCCGAGGATCTCGCCGTCTACGCGGACGCGGCGCCCGCCCTGGGCGTCGGGCGGGTAGACGATGACGCGCAGTGAGCCTCCGCCAACTTGAAGGCGCAGGTCAAAGGGCTGGTGTGACCGGTTCTCGGGGTGCTTGCGCTGGTCGTGGGCGGCAGTCTGCGGAGAAGATCGTCTGTCACCCTGGTCGCTGGCAGAGAAACACGATGCAGCAGCGTCGGCGGGTGTGCGAGCCTTCTTCTCCCCGACGCCGACCGAGAAGACTCTGATGACCCGCGACGACGCCCTCAAGCAGCTCAGCCACATCGCGCGCGAGAGGGCATTCGATTGGCACGTCGGGTCAGACCGGCTCATCCAGGCAGGATTGGACGCCTTGATTGCCGGGGTCGAGAGCCCCTCCCTCGCCATGCTGGCCGGCCTCATCCGGAGCGAGGAACCCGAAGCTCCCGCACTCTTCGACCAGGTACTGGATGAGCTGGGCCTGCTCTTCCACCCACCCGCTGACCGACGGGCCGTAAAGTGGGCGATGGCCTACTGGGTCGCCGGTCAGATCGCCGACGGATCCCTGGATCCCGCCGCCGGAACATACCTCATCTGGGCAGAAATCGCCGAGGACCTCGGCTATCCCGAACAGCTGGAACCACTTGTCCACTGCGCACACCACCTGGACGGCTGGGAAGCGAGCTGGGGAGTCTCCTTCGAGGAACTCAACAGGGAAGCGGTCGAGGCGGCGAAGCAGTTCCTGAGTCAGCGGTCGGCAACACAAGCAGGGGGCTGACCGTCTGGTTCTTGCCCGTTGCGGATCGGCGGCCCTCTACGATCCGGTACATCTTGACCCCGAGCTGCTGAAACGGATCACCGCGCGGCGCGCGGAACTGGACGAACTCGAAGAACAGCTGGCCAAACAGCTGGCGGAAGTGCGGGCCGAGCGGGACGAACTCGCCATCGCCGAACGCGTCCTTGAACGGATGACTGGGCAGCTCGCCGAGGAACGCGCCTCCGCCGGGCCAGCGCCCGGGCAAGTGGGTGGCAGGACGGTGATGCTGATCCCGCACCGCGAACCGGGTGTGGAGGAGGAGGGCGTTAACCCCGGATGTTGCACACGTCTATGTGGCTTGGGCCAGGGTAGTTGCTGGTGGTTGCAAGGCGTTCTCGTAGGCGATCGGTGATCGCTGACCGAGCCGGGAGTGCCGGCGGCGGGTGTTGTATCGGGTCAGCCAGCGGAAGGCGTCGAGCTTGGCCTCACGCTCGCTCGACCAGGCTTTGCGGCCCTTGAGCGTTTCTCTCTTGAAGGCGGCGTTGAAGCTTTCCGCGGCTGCGTTGTCCGCGCTTGACCCGATCGCGCCCATGCTCTGCCGGACCCCGGTTGATTTGCAGAGTTCTGCGAAGGCCCTGCTCGAGTATTGAGATCCGTGGTCCGTGTGCGTGATCGCTCCGGCCAGGTTCCCGCGGGTCCGCTCGGCCGCCGTCAGGGCGTCGGTGACGAGCTCGGTTCGCATGTGGTCGGCGATGGCCCAGCCGGCCAGTCGGCGTGAGGCGAGGTCGATGACGGTCGCGAGGTAGAGCGGCTTCGCGCCGCTGACCGGCAGGTATGTGATGTCGCCGACGTACTTCGTGTTGACCTCCGTCGCGGTGAAGTCACGGCCGATCAGGTCCGGTGCCTTCGGCGCCGTCTGGTCTGTGACGGTGGTGCGGTGCCGGCGGCGCAGACGGACTCCCTCGATTCCGATGGTCCGCATGATCCTGGCGACGCGCTTGTGGTTGACCGCCGGGCCGCCCTCGTCGCGGAGTTCGGCAGTAATTCTGGGGGCTCCGCAGGTGCCGTCGGAGTCCTGGTGAACCTTGCGTATCCGGGCCGCGATCCCGGCTTCGACCATCTGGCGGGCCGCTCTCGCGGGTGCGGTGCGGCGCCAGTAGTAGAAGCTGGAGCGGGCCAGGCCGAGGATGTCGCAGAGCCGCTTCACGCCGTGTCGGCGCTGGTGATCTTCAACGAACTGGTAGCGGTTCACCAGCGCGTCTCCGTCGCGAAATACCGGGCCGCCTTGCGGAGAATGTCCCGCTCTTCCTCCAGCTCACGGATCCTCTTGCGGGCGGCGGCCAGCTCCGCCTCAACGGCGTCGCCGACGGCCTGCGAGGCGGCAGGCGGTGCGGAGTGGGCGCCAGGTCGGCGCCCGTCCGCCAGGGCTGATTCAAAGTCGTGGTGATCTTGTGGTGTGCCTGGTCACAGGGGTGTGACGATCGGTTCGGGGGCCGCGACGGATGCAACGAAGCCCC
>NZ_JBVHVT010000111.1:0-22650 GCF_055564695.1 Streptomyces sp. NPDC029014 | reverse complement strand
CCCCCCCCCCCCCCCCCCCCCCCCCCCCCCCCCCCCCCCCCCCCCCCCCCCCCCCCCCCCCCCCCCCCCCCCCCCCCCCCCCCCCCCCCCCCCCCACTGCCGGCCTGGGCACCGCACCCCACTCTCCGCACCCCGCGCACCCCGCGCACCCCGCACACTCCGCACTCCACGCCCCCGCTCCCCCTCCTCCGCCCGGGTTGATTCGGCAAGGGAACCCGGTGAATTCCCGTGACGCGGACCCGGCCGCCCCCGGACCTCCCCCGGCCCGGTGCCACATTCCTCTCGCACACAGCGCAGCCGATGCGTACGGCGGCCGGAAGGAGAGGGATGAGCAGAGCCAGAGAGCGGGGCGAGGCACGGTGAACCGCACCCGTCGCAACAGCCAGGACCACGAACCCCACGGACGCCGGCCCCCCACGCGCCCCGAGCAGCACACCCGCACCCGCACGGTCACCCCCACCCGCACCCCCACCCTCACCGCCCTCGCCGCCCTGGTCGGCGTCCTGCTCCTCCTGCCGGCCCTGGCCGTCCTAGGCTCCGCCGCGCCCGCCCACGCCGGCGACGACCGGGGCCTCGGCAACGTCGGCAACGAGCCGCACAACGCGACCGTGAACCCGCGCCGGCCCGGCCAGGTCGCGGTGATGCGGGGGTGCACGGTCCGGATCGACAACAACTTCGGCAAGGACGACTTCCCGATCACGCGGACGTCGACGCTGCCCTGCTCCGGCGACCCGGTCCTCGCCTTCGACGCGCAGGGCCGGCTCTTCGTCACGCACCTGTCCAGCAGCTTCAACACCACCGCGAACCGCTTCGGCGTCGGGGTGGCCCGGATCAACGACACGACCACGCCCGGCACCCAGACGTTCACGGCCACCCAGGTCAGCGGGAACAGCCCGAACAACCACGACAAGCCGTGGCTGGTGGCCGACGCGAACCCGGCGAGCCCCCACCGGGACAACCTCTACCTGGTCTGGACGCACCTCGGCAGCCCGTGGCAGATCCAGTTCTCCCGGCTGACGCCCGGCGCCGCAGGCTGGTCCACGCCGAGCGTGCTGTCCGCGGCGGGCGAGGGGAACGTCTGGCCGTCGCACGCGGCCGTCGCCGCGAACGGCGACCTCTACGTCGCCTACCACGCCAACCTCTGCAACGAGGGCTTCGACGGAGCCGCCGGCCAGGGCACCACCCAGCTCCTGCGCGACGGCACGGGCGGCGAGGGCTTCGCCGCGGGCACGGTGGAGCAGCGGGCGGAAGCGTTCCGCGCCGGCGAGTCCACCGTCACCTGCAACGTGCAGAGCGACCCGGGCAACGACGTCCCCGGCACCGACTTCTGGCTCCAGGGCAGCATGCAGCCCTGGATCCTGCCGGACCCGGCCCGCCCGGGGAACGTGTACGTCGTCGCGAACGACGACCCCGACGACGCCTTCGCCCACGACGACGACGCCGACGTCGTCATCGCCCGCTCCACCGACCACGGCCGGACCTTCGCCCGCGGCCGGGTCGACCACGGCCCCGGCCGGTCCTTCGCCGTGATGCCCACCGCGCACATCGACCAGGACGGCAACGCGGTCGTCACCTGGTACGACAACCGCAGCGGCCGCCGCAACAACGGCACCGGCCCGAACGGCGGCGCCGACTTCCTGCTGGAGCTGTACGGCACCGCCAGCCGGGACGGCGGGCAGACCTGGTCGCCGGACTTCCGCGTCTCCGACGCCCCCTTCGACCCGGACCTGAACGCGCCGTGCCGGTTCTCCTGCACGGCAGGCTCCACGCAGCAGACCCTGCGCATCGGCGAGTACAACGGGCTGTGGACGGTGGACGGGATCGGGTACGCGACCTGGACGGGGAACACCACCCCGCCCACGGCGACCGCCCAGGCGCAGGGCGCGCAGACGACCTACTTCGACGTGTTCTCCACGCTCGGCGCGTTCCCCGACCGCGCCGAGCCGAACGAGTCGATCGACGCGGCCGTGGCCGCAGCGCTCGGCTCGGACGACCGGTTCAACCGGGCCCGGCTCACCCTGCACACGGCCACCGACGTGGACTTCTTCCGGATCGAGCCGCGCCACACCGGCCACGTCACCGCCGAGATCACGTTCAACGAGGTGGTCTCGCCGCTCCTCGTCCGCGCGTACGACAAGTACGGCACGCTCGTCGCCACCGGGACAGGCGCCACCACCCGCCCCGGGACCTCGACGTCCCGGCTCGCGGTCCCCGTCGTCCGGGACGAGCCGTACTTCCTCGCGGTCACCGGCCGGGACGTCGCCGACCCGTCCCGCCCCGGTGACGCCTCGCCGACCGACCCGCCGCAGGCGGTGTACGACCTGGCCGTCGCGAACCGGGCGGCCCCGGAGCCGTTCGGGTTGGACCTCAAGCGGGAGTCGGACTCGGGCCGCTTCGACAACGACGACGTCACCAGGGTCGCCGGCCCGGACCTGCTCCTGCGGGTCGACGACGTGGAGCTGCGGGCCGCCGGCATCGCCCTCTCCCCGCAGAACGCCACGCCGGAGCTCGACGACGACGCCCCCGGCTTCAAGGTGGCCGTGGAGCGTGACGGGCAGCGGGTGGGCTTCGCCCAGCCCGTCGACCCGGTCGGCAAGCCGGGGCTGTACCGGACCCATCTGGACCCGGTGCTGACGGAAGGGGAGAACCTGATCACCGCCGAGGTGATCGTCGTCGACCCGTCCGACGACCCCCGTACCGCCGGCACCTCCCACGTCACCGGGTCGGGTACGGAGAGCGCGCACCACCTCCTCGTCACCCTCGACACGACCCCGCCGGCCACCCCGGCCGCAGCGCCCGACCTGCTGTCGTCGAGCGACACCGGCGGCAACGACGCCGACGACATCACCACCCTCGTCAAGCCCGCCTTCCAGGGCTCTTCGGTGGAGCCGAACGCGCTGGTGCGGCTGCTGGCCACGCCGGCGAAGGGCGGCACGGGCCCGACGGTGGTCGGGAAGGACACCGTGACGTCCGGCGGCGCGTACCAGGTCGTCAGCTCCGCGCTGCGCGACGGTACGTACGGGGTGGGCGTGCAGTTGGAGGACCTGGCGGGGAACGTCAGCCGGACGTCGCCGGTGCTGGACGTGACCATCGCCAAGTACTCGCTGCGGCTCACGGGTGCGACGTCCGGCCTGGCGGTCGACATCGCGGACGGCCGGGTGACGGGCTACCCGGGCGTCCCGGGCGGATTCGTCGGCATCCTCGGCATCCCGCTCGTGCACCTCGATGCGGGCGGGCACGGTGCGGCCGTCCTGGGCGGTGCCCGCGACGACCAGCTGACGTTCACGCCGACCGGTACCGACAGCGGTCGCCTCACCCGGGCCGCGTCGTCGCAGACGCTGAACTTCCTGCACGTCAGCGGTGATGTGACGGTCAGTCCGGAAGGCGGCGACGACGAGGTCACCATCGTCGGCACGACCCGCGGCGACCGGATCCGAGGGGTCGTGGACGCGTTCACCACCCTGCGGGTGGAGGCGCTGCCGCTGGACCTGCGCGCCCCGCAGAAGCTGCGGGCGCTGCTCGGGCTGCGGATCACCACGGGCCAGACCGAGCGGATCGGGGTGCTGGCCCGCGGCGGCCAGGACACGGTGGAAATCACCGTGCACGACACGGTCGGCGCCCAACTGTCGGTCGACGGCGGGGCTCCGACCGGGGTCGAGCCGAAGAAGGGCGACGAGCTGGTCGTACGGGCCGGCTCGCCGAACGCGGTGATGCACGAGGACCGCGCGAAGGCGTCGGGGTCGGGCTCGGTGTTCGTCGGCTACCCGGAGACGTCCCGCGCCAGGACCCGCGTGGACTTCTCGGACGTCGAGTCCGTCACGCCGGACAACGACCGCCCCGGGGGCAAGGAGGACGGGACGCGCTGATCCGAGGCACCGTCTCCCCGTCGCACCGGCGGGGCAACGGGGCAACGGGGCAACGGGAAGCCCCCGTCCCCTCCCCTTGCGGGAGGAGGCGGGGGCTTCGCCGTGACGGTCCGGAGTGCTGAGTGGCCTGCGCCCGGCGCTCAGCGGCCGGCGCTCAACGGTCGTTGCGGAGCCAGCCGGCGACCTCGGTGGCCCAGTAGGTGAGGATCGTGTCGGCGCCGGCCCGCTTGATGCCGGTGAGGGTCTCCAGGACGGCCCGGTCGCGCTCGATCCAGCCCTTCTCCGCGGCCGCCTCGATCATCGCGTACTCACCGCTGATCTGGTACGCGGCCACCGGTACGCCCACGGCCTGCGCGACCCGGTACAGGACGTCCAGGTAGGGGCCGGCCGGCTTGACCATGACCATGTCGGCACCCTCCTCCAGGTCGAGCGCCAGCTCCCGCATCGACTCGCGGGTGTTGGCCGGGTCCTGCTGGTAGGTCTTGCGGTCGCCCTGGAGGCTGGAGGCGACGGCCTCGCGGAAGGGCCCGTAGAAGGCCGAGGAGTACTTGGCCGTGTAGGCGAGGATCGACACGTCCTCGTGCCCGGTCTCGTCGAGCGCGTCGCGGATCACGCCGACCTGGCCGTCCATCATGCCGCTCGGGCCGACGACGTGGACGCCGGCGTCGGCCTGGACCTGGGCCATCTCCGCGTACCGCTCCAGCGTGGCGTCGTTGTCGACGCGGCCCTGCGCGTCGAGGACCCCGCAGTGGCCGTGGTCGGTGTACTCGTCGAGGCAGAGGTCCGACATGATCACGAGGTCGTCGCCGACCTCGGCCTTCACGTCGCGGATGGCGACCTGGAGGATGCCGTCGGGCTCGGTGCCGGCGGTGCCCAGCGCGTCCTTGTTCTCGTCCGCGGGAACACCGAAGAGCATGATCCCGGCGACGCCGGCCTCGACCGCCTCGACGGCGGCCTTCCGCAGCGTGTCCCGGGTGTGCTGGACCACGCCCGGCATGGCCGAGATCGGCAGCGGCTCGCTGATGCCCTCCCGGACGAACGCCGGAAGGATCAGGTCCGAGGGGTGCAGCCGGGTCTCCGCGACCATCCGCCGCATGGCCGGGGTGGTGCGCAGCCGGCGGGGCCGGGAGCCGGGGAAGGATCCGTACGCGCTCATCTTCAGTCGCCTCTTCGAGCTTCGACAGCAGTCGGCACCAGCGTAGAGCCCCGCCCGGACGGGGAACGGGGCGGGCGCGGCCGGCCCGGCGCCCGTCGCGCCGGCCCGTCGCTCACGGCAGATGGAGCATGGCCGAGAAGACGAGGGTGCTCAGCACGACCGTCCCGGGAGCGGCGAGGGCGAGAAGGACGCGCCGGACGGCGTTGCGGCGCTGCCACGGCAGGGCCCAGCAGGCCACGAGCAGGACGAGAACGAGTGCGAGGCCGCACAGGAACAGCGACCAGGCGACCTCGAAGCTCGCGTCGAAGGCGTCGGCCTGCTGCGTGTCGCAGGAGTCGCAGCCCATCGGCGACAACCCCGCGTAGAACAGCGCCAGCAGGCCCATCGGCAGGGTCAGCAGGGTGGAGAGCAGCGGAGCCACGAAGGCCCACCGGTCGCGGCCGTCCGGGGTGTCGGGCGCGTCCGGCGCGTGCGGGGCGTCCGGGGTGTCCGGGGGGTCCGGGGTGTCCGGGGCGGCGGCTGCGAGGGGGGTCTCGGTCATGGGGACACTGAACCGCGGCGGCGGGGCGCGGGGATCCGCGCACGTACTCAATTCCCGGCTGGGTACGTCCTGCGCAGGTGTACGCGCGCGCACGGGCGGCCCGGGCCGTGGCCCACGCCGCAGCCGTGCCCGCGCCGGCGGCCGGGCCCACGCCCAGGTCGCGCCCGTCCCCGCGCCCGGACATGCCGCAGGGGGCCGGGTGTCGTGCACCCGGGCCCCTGCCGCGTTCAGCCGCTCCGTGTCAGGTCGTGCGCCGGCGGCGGGCGCCGGGGCGGCGCTCGCTCGGCCGGGACACGGTCTCGCCGGCCTCCCGGGCCGCCTCGCGGCGGGCCGCGCCGTACTCGGCGAGGGCCTCGGCGAGCTTGCTGACGCTCGGCTCCGGCGACAGCACGTCGACGCGGAGGCCGTGTTCCTCGGCGGTCTTGGCGGTGGCCGGGCCGATGCAGGCGATCACGGTCACGTTGTGCGGCTTGCCCGCGATGCCGACCAGGTTGCGGACGGTCGAGCTGGACGTGAAGAGAACGGCGTCGAAGCCGCCGCCCTTGATCGCCTCGCGGGTGTCCGCCGGCGGCGGCGAGGCCCGAACGGTCCGGTAGGCGGTGACGTCGTCGACCTCCCACCCGAGCTCTATCAGGCCCGCGACCAGGGTCTCCGTCGCGATGTCGGCGCGCGGCAGGAAGACGCGGTCGATGGGGTCGAAGACCGGGTCGTACGGCGGCCAGTCCTCCAGGAGCCCGGCCGCGGACTGTTCGCCGCTGGGCACCAGGTCGGGCTTGACGCCGAACTCGACCAGCGCGGCGGCGGTCTGCTCGCCGACGGCGGCGACCTTGATGCCGGCGAAGGCGCGGGCGTCGAGGCCGTACTCCTCGAACTTCTCGCGCACCGCCTTGACCGCGTTGACGGAGGTGAAGGCGATCCACTCGTAGCGGCCCGTCACCAGGCCCTTGACCGCGCGCTCCATCTGCTGCGGGGTGCGCGGCGGCTCCACGGCGATGGTCGGCACCTCGTGGGGCACCGCGCCGTACGAACGCAACTGGTCGGAGAGCGAAGCGGCCTGCTCCTTGGTGCGCGGTACGAGCACCCGCCAGCCGAACAGCGGCTTCGACTCGAACCAGGCCAGCTCCTCGCGCCGCGCGGCGGCGGCACCGGGCTCACCGACCACGGCTATCACGGGGCGGCCGCCCTCGGGCGAGGGGAGGATCTTGCCCTGCTTGAACACCTGGGCGATGGTGCCGAGGGTGGCGTTCCACGTCCGCTGCCGGGTCGTCGTACCGGCGACGGTCACCGTGAGCGGGGTCTCGGCCCCGCGTCCGGCGGCGACCAGTTCGGCGCAGGCGGCGGGCATGGTCTCCAGCGTCGCGGAGACGACGACGGTGCCGTTGCTGGCGCCGACCTCGCTCCAGCAGCGCGCGGAGGCGTTGCGCGCGTCCACGAACCGCACGTCGGCGCCCTGCTCGCCGCGCAGCGGCACACCCGCGTAGGCGGGCACGCCGACGGCGGTCGCGACACCGGGCACCACCTCGAAGGGGATGCCGCCGGTGGCGCAGGCGAGCATCTCGGAGGCGGCGTTGCCGTCGAGTCCGGGGTCTCCGGTGACGGCACGCACGACCCGCCTGCCGGAGCGGGCGGCCTCCATGACAAGATTGGCCGCGTCCCGGATCACCGGTACGCCGGCGGCTGCTGACGCCTCGTCAGCGATCGTCAGCTGTGGCGTGTCCACTCCGGCGCGCGCGTGCGTGCGTACGACCTCGAGCACCTCGGGCTCCGCGATCAGTACGTCGGCGGCGGCGAGCGCCTCCACGGCGCGCAGCGTCAGCAGACCCGGGTCGCCGGGGCCGGCGCCGAGGAAGGTGACGTGCCCGTGACCTGCGGCGGCGACCGGAAGAGCGGAGGTGGTCGGACGTGAGGGGTTCAAAGGGATCGCTCCCCCATCAGACCGGCCGCGCCCTTGGCCAGCATCTCGTCCGCGAGTTCGCGGCCGAGCGCCATGGCCTCGTCGTACGACTGGGGCACGGGACCGGTGGTGGACAGCTGCACGAGCGTCGCGCCGTCGAGGGTTCCGACGACGCCGCGCAGGCGCATTTCATTGACAATCTGCCCGTCGGCCAGCAGGTCGGCGAGCGCGCCCACGGGGGCGCTGCAGCCGGCCTCCAGGGCGGCGAGCAGGGACCGCTCGGCGGTCACGGCGGCCCGCGTGTGCGGGTCGTCGAGCCGGCCGAGGGCCGCGATGAGGTCCGCGTCGGAGGCGAGGCACTCGACGGCGAGGGCGCCCTGGCCCGGGGCGGGCAGCACGCTGTCGACCGGCAGGTGCTCGGTCACCTCGGCGCTGCGGCCGATCCGGTTGAGGCCGGCGGCGGCGAGGACGACGGCGTCGAGCTCTCCGCTGCGGACGTAGCCGATGCGGGTGTCGACGTTCCCCCGGATGGCGACGGTCTCGATGCGCTTGCCGAGGGTGCGCGCGAGGTGGTTGAGCTGCGCGGTGCGGCGCGGCGAACCGGTGCCGATGCGGGCGCCGTCGGGAAGCTGCTCGAAGGTCAGGCCGTCGCGGGCGACGAGCGCGTCGCGCGGGTCCTCGCGCAGCGGCATGGCCGCGATGACGAGGTCCTCGGGCTGGGCGGTGGGCAGGTCCTTGAGCGAGTGGACGGCGAAGTCGACCTCGCCGCGCAGCAGGGCGTCGCGCAGGGCGGTGACGAACACGCCGGTGCCGCCGATCTGCGCGAGGTGCTCGCGGGACACGTCGCCGTACGTGGTGATCTCCACGAGCTCGACGGGGCGGCCGGTGATCTCCCGGACCGCGTCGGCGACGTGGCCGGACTGGGACATGGCCAGTTTGCTGCGCCGCGTGCCGAGCCGGAGGGGCTGGTCGGACCGTGAATTCATGATGCCCGTCCTGAGTCGTGGTTCTGGTCTGCCGTGCCGGCTGCGCCTGCTGCGGCGGTCGCGCCGGGGATGCCGGCCGCGTCGGCCCGGCTGACGGAGGCCACCGTCTGCGGGTCGAGGTCGAAGAGTTCGCGCAGCGCTTCGGCGTACCCGGCGCCGCCGGGCTCGCTGGCGAGCTGCTTGACGCGCACGGTCGGTGCGTGCAGCAGCTTGTCGACGACGCGGCGGACGGTCTGGGTGACCTCGGCCCGCTGCCGTGCGTCGAGCTCGGGCAGGCGCCCGTCGAGGCGCGCGACCTCCATGGCCACGACCTCGGCGGCCATCGCGCGCAGGGCGACGACGGTCGGGGTGATGTGCGCGGCGCGCTGGGCAGCGCCGAACGCGGCGACCTCGTCGGCGACGATGCCGCGGACGGCGTCGACGTCGGCGGCCATCGGCGCGTCGGCGGCGGCTTCCGCGAGGGACTCGATGTCGACCAGGCGGACGCCGGGGATGCGGTGCACGGCGGCGTCGATGTCGCGGGGCATGGCCAGGTCCAGCAGGGCCAGCCGGACGGGGGCGGCCCCGTCGGCGTGGCTGCGGGTGCCGCGGCGGGGCTGCCGCTGGGCGGCGGCCTCGCCCTGGTCGGCCCAGGTGCCGTGCAGTTCGAGGGCGTTGGCGTCGACTCCGGTGAGCGCGGCGCGGCCGGCGGGGGCCGGGACGTCGACGGGGCAGCCGTCGACGCCGGGGCCGGTGGAACCGGGGGTGCCGGTGGCGGGGATGGTGCGGGCGCTTCCGGCGTCGGCGAGTCGGCCGCCTGCTGCGGCGACGGCGGCGAGGCGGGCCACGACCTCGGGGTCGAGCCCGGCGACGGCCCGCTCGGCGGTGCCGGGGGCGGCCGGGGCCTGGGCCCGGGCCGGGGCGGCCTGCTCGGGGAGGAGGCCGGCGGGGCCGCCGTCCGCGACGGCGGTGGCGACGTCGTCGCCGGTCAGGACGAGGCCGGTGGCGCCGGTGCAGGAGACGACGACGTCGACTCGTGTCAGTTCGGCGGTGACGGCGGCCATGGGCACGGCGCGGGCGGCCACCCCTGTGCCTGAGGCAACCAGAATCTCGACCAAACGCTCCGCGCGTTCTGCGGTGCGGTTGGCCACGACGATCTCGGCGACGCCGGCCCGGGCGAGGGTGGCGGCGGCGAGCGAGGACATGGAGCCGGCGCCGATCACGAGGGCGCGCTTGCCGGCGGCCCAGGCCTCGACGGTCTCGCGGCCGGCGGTCAGCTGCTCCAGGCCGAACGTGACGAGCGACTGCCCGGCCCGGTCGATGCCGGTCTCGGAGTGGGCCCGCTTGCCTACCCGCAGCGCCTGCTGGAAGAGGTCGTTGATGAGCCGGCCGGCCGTGTGCAGGTCCTGGCCCAGGGCCAGGGTGTCCTTGATCTGGCCGAGGATCTGGCCCTCGCCGACCACCATCGAGTCCAGGCCGCAGGCCACCGAGAACAGGTGGTGGACGGCGCGGTCCTCGTAGTGCACGTACAGATAGGGGGTGAGCTCCTCCAGGGCGACCCCGCTGTGCTGGGCGAGCAGCGTGGACAGCTCGGCGACGCCGGCGTGGAACTTGTCGACGTCCGCGTAGAGCTCGATGCGGTTGCAGGTGGCGAGGACGGCCGCCTCCGCCGCGGGCTCCGCGGCGACGGTGTCGTGCAGCAGCTTCACCTTGGCGTCGGCGGACAGCGCGGCGCGCTCCAGCACGCTGACGGGGGCGCTGCGGTGACTCAGGCCTACGACGAGCAGACTCATGCCGGCATCACCGCCGGGACGTCGCCGTCGGGGCCGCTCTTGCGGGTGCCCGCGGCGGGGGAAGCGGCGGCCTGGGCGGCCTGGGCCGCGGGGGTCTCGGCCGGGTCGGTGTCGGCGGCGGGAGCGGTGGGACCGGCGGCCGGCCCGGCGCCGGGCTCCTCGCCGGCCTTGCGCTGCTCGTGGAAGGCCAGGATCTGCAGCTCGATCGACAGGTCGACCTTGCGCACGTCGACGCCGTCCGGCACGGAGAGCACGGTCGGCGCGAAGTTCAGGATGGAGGTGACGCCGGCGGCGATCAGGCGTTCGCTGACCTGCTGGGCGGCTCCGGCCGGGGTCGCGATGACGCCGATGGAGACGCCGTTCTCCCGGATGATCTTTTCGAGGTCGTCGGTGTGCTGGACGGGCATACCGGCGACCGGCTTGCCCGCCATGGCCGGGTCCGCGTCGATGAGGGCGGCGACCCGGAAGCCGCGGGAGGCGAAGCCGCCGTAGTTGGCGAGGGCCGCGCCCAGGTTGCCGATGCCGACGATGACGACGGGCCAGTCCTGGGTCAGGCCGAGTTCGCGGGAGATCTGGTAGACGAGGTACTCGACGTCGTAGCCGACGCCGCGCGTGCCGTAGGAGCCCAGGTACGAGAAGTCCTTGCGCAGCTTCGCGGAGTTGACTCCGGCGGCCGCCGCGAGCTCTTCGGAGGACACCGTGGGCACCGAGCGCTCGGAGAGCGCGGTGAGTGCGCGCAGGTACAGCGGAAGCCGGGCGACGGTGGCCTCGGGGATACCTCGGCTGCGGGTCGCCGGTCGGTGTGTTCGGCCAGTTGCCACGATGCTCCTGCGGGATGAGCGGGGCTGAAGGCGGTCACTCGTCCCTGGACCGCCCCGTCGACAGCAGGCTATGTCTTTGTGAACGCGTGCACAAAGATTGTGTCCGGTTTGTCCGAGCAAAGTGACCGGGGTCACGCGATCCGGACACAGGGGGTGAGGACTCACAACGTACCGAACCCGTTCAAATCCCGTGGGGGGCAAATCGGCGCACACTCCTCATCAATACGCCCCCGAGACCCCACAAATCGCCCATGATGTTAACCGGCCGAGCGGTCAACTCTGCAACGCGCGGCGCAGCCGGTCCGGGTTCACCCTCCAGAAGGTGTGCTGTTCCCCGTCGATGAGCACCACCGGGATCTGCTCCCAGTGCCGCCGGTAGAGCTCCTCGTCCTGGGTGATGTCCTTCTTCTCCCACTGCGCCCCGACCTCGGCGCACACCTCCTGGACCACCGCCTCGGCGTCGTCGCACAGATGGCACCCGGGCTTCCCGACGAGGGTGACCGTCCGCTCGGCGGGGCTCTTCTTTTCCTTACGGCGCAGCAAAGGGCTCATGCGCCCCATTGTCCCGCGCCCGTCCGTCACACCCCGGCACAGAAGAGTTCACGCGCCCGGCACCGCCGCGGTTCGGGAACTCCCGAACACAGTGGCTATGCTCGCGTCATGGCCGCTCTGGGATGGCTCACCCACCGTAGACGCTCCGCGACCGCGCGGAGCGTGCTGGCAGGCGAGGCCTCGGCCGAGGCCGCCCGCAAGTCCGCGCAGGCCCTCGAAGCGGAACCCGCAGCCGCCCCCGCGGCGGAAGAGGCGCCACAGGTCGCCGAGCCCGAGTTCCCGGTCGCCGGCGACGCCCTCGCCGCCGCCTTCTTCGACCTCGACAACACCGTCATGCAGGGCGCCGCGATCTTCCACTTCGGCCGCGGCCTGTACAAGCGGGAGTTCTTCCGCCGCCGCGAACTCGCCCGCTTCGCCTGGCAGCAGGCGTGGTTCCGGCTCGCCGGGGTCGAGGACCCCGACCACATGCAGGACGCCCGCGACAGCGCCCTGTCCATCGTCAAGGGCCACCGGGTCAGCGAACTCATGGCGATCGGCGAGGAGATCTACGACGAGTACATGGCCGAGCGGATCTGGCCGGGCACGCGCGCCCTGGCCCAGGCCCATCTCGACGCCGGCCAGAAGGTGTGGCTGGTCACCGCCGCCCCCGTCGAGACGGCCACGATCATCGCCCGCCGGCTCGGCCTGACCGGGGCGCTGGGCACGGTCGCCGAGTCCGTCGACGGCCTCTACACCGGCCGCCTCGTCGGCGAGCCCCTGCACGGCCCGGCGAAGGCGGAGGCCGTCCGCGCGCTGGCCACCGCCGAGGGCCTCGACCTCGCGCGCTGCGCGGCGTACTCCGATTCGCACAACGACATTCCGATGCTGTCACTGGTCGGACATCCGTACGCGATCAATCCGGACACAAAACTGCGCAAGCATGCCCGGGAGCACGACTGGCGGCTGCGCGACTATCGGACCGGCCGCAAGGCCGTGAAGGTGGGCGTCCCGGCGGCCGCCGGGGTCGGTGCGATCGCGGGCGGCGCGGCCGCCGCCATCGCCCTGCACCGCCGCCGCAAGTAGCCCTCCGCGGCCCCGGGTTCGGGCCGCCGCCTGCACCGGAGCAGGTCCGGGACCGCCCGGCCGCGCACCGGGCGGTTCCCCGTCCGCCGCCCGGCGGACATTCCCTCACCCTTACCCGCGCTCGCGGGAGGGCACGCACGCATGCCCGACGTGGTCGCGAGCCAGCGCGGAACTGCCCATTCCGCGCCGCCAAGTGATCGGCAAGCGATCACGAATTGCGACCGAAAACGCCTTCGATGTGCAACAGAAGCGTCGGAATCGATGATTTGAGCAACTGGGTGTAGCGCTGCCTGTACGAAGCGTTATTCTCCTCAGACGCATGCCGCCGCCCATCTGTCGCCACGACGGGTGAACGGCCTCGCACTGCACGTGATGGAAGCTCTGCCTCTGGGAGTCCCGTGTACCCACCTGTCGGGGTTGACGCCTCGGGCCTGGCTACGCTGCGCGCAACGGTCCTCGGCCACCTGCGCGGCTTCGTCCCCACCGCGTACGCCGCCCCCGCCTTCGCCACCGGCCTCGGCCCGGCCGGTCCTTGCTATGCCCTGGCCGACGGGGGAGCGACGGTGGGCAGACGCGGTCGCAGCGGCGGCGGCACCGCGACCGGCACGAGCGCACCGGCCGCGCGCCGCCCCACCGCGGACAGCGACCAGGCCCGCATGATGGACCTGGTCGAACGCGCCCAGGCCGGCGAGGCCGAGGCGTTCGGACGGCTCTACGACCAGTACAGCGACACGGTCTACCGCTACATCTACTACCGCGTCGGCGGCAAGGCGACCGCGGAGGACCTCACCAGCGAGACCTTCCTGCGTGCGCTGCGCCGCATCTCCACCTTCACCTGGCAGGGCCGCGACTTCGGGGCCTGGCTCGTGACCATCGCCCGCAACCTGGTCGCCGACCACTTCAAGTCCAGCCGCTTCCGCCTCGAAGTGACCACGGGCGAGATGCTGGACGCCAACGAGGTGGAACGGTCCCCCGAGGAATCGGTCCTGGAGTCCCTCTCCAACGCGGCCCTGCTGGAAGCCGTCCGCAAGCTCAACCCGCAGCAGCAGGAGTGCGTGACCCTGCGCTTCCTCCAGGGCCTGTCGGTCGCCGAGACCGCCCGGGTGATGGGGAAGAACGAGGGTGCCATCAAGACCCTCCAGTACCGGGCCGTGCGCACGCTGGCCCGCCTGCTCCCCGACGACGCCCGCTGACCCGTCCGCCGCCGGACCGCACCCGCCCGCCCGCAGTGCCCTCCCCCACCCCTTCCGACCGTCGCACCATCCACACAACCGGTGACCCCTCGATGACGCTGTGGTCCGATCATCCTTCGTCCGTAACCCAACTGCCGCGCCGCTCGTTGTGCGGAATGCAGGCTCCCTTTGGACACGCCCTGCCTGAAGCCGCTCACTCGAAAGTGTGGACGTGCTCAAGGAAGGCAACCTTCCGGACACCGTGGGGAGTCGATCGTCATGACGAGAGGAGGTGCCGCCAGTGATCGCGAACGTGACTCCGCACCGGCGGGCGAACGCCTTCGCCCAGGCCCTGGAGGATCGGAACCCAGCGTCCGACCTTTCCGAACGGGACCCGGCGGCCGAGCAGTCCGAGGCACCTGCCGAGTCTGCCGACCACGAACGTTTGTTGGCCCTGGCGAACGTGCTCGGCGAAATGCCGCGCCCGGTGCTGGACCCCGAGGTCAAAGTGGTGCAGCGAGCACAGCTCGTCGCCGCCATGGAGGCCCTGGTGATGGAGGAGAGGGCCGGAGGCGGTGCCGCCGCGGACCCTCAGCTGCCCGAACAGCGGGCCGGCCGCGGCGCCCACAGGGCGACCCCGCTCCGGAAACTGCGGCCCCGCTCCCGCTGGTCCAAGGGCATCGCAGCAGGCGGCCTCACCGTGGGTGTGGCCGCGGGGGCCTTCAGCGGCGTGGCCGCTGCCAGCACGGACGCCCTACCCGGTGACACCCTCTACCCCGTCAAACGGGGCATGGAGGACCTCAAGCTCGGCATGGCCGACGAGGACGCCGACCGGGGCGAGCTCTACCTGGACCAGGCGTCCAACCGCCTGTCGGAGGCCCGCAGACTCATGGAGCGCGGCCGCTCGGGCGCGCTCGACCACGAGTCCCTGGGAGCCATCCGACGCGCCCTCGCCGGCATGAAGCACGACGCGGCGGAGGGCCACCGGCTCCTCCAGGCGGCTTACGAGCGGGACGGCTCGCTCGGCCCCATCCAGGCGCTGTCCACGTTCTCCCGTGCACACCGCGACGCCTGGGGCAAGCTGCGCGACCAACTTCCCGCCCAGCTCACCGACGTGGGCGGCGAGGTCGAATCGGTGTTCCAGGCCATAGACGATGACGTGGCTCCGCTGCAGAGCCTGCTCCCGAAGCCCCCGGAACCGAGCCGGGGCACGGGTGGGGCGCCCGCCCAACCGAGCGCCCCGGCCGGACAGCAGCACCCCGCGCCCGGGGCGGGCGCCAGCGCGCCCGCGGCCAGCCAGGCCCCGGCCGCACCGCCCTCTGCCGGAAAGTCGTCCCCGGCCCCCGGCGGCGGCCTCCTCGGCGGCGCGGGCGACCTGCTCCACCCGCCGACCGGCCAGAGCCCGGCTGCCCCGTCGTCCTCGCCGGAGGCGCCGCATCCGGAGATCACCCTCCCGCCGCTGCTCCCGGGCCTGCTACCGGGCCTGGGTCTGAAGGCGGAGGACGCCGACTAGGGCGCGCCCGGCACCACCGGGGCGTGCCCCGGGGCACGCCCCACACGGTGAGGTGCCCGGTCCCCAAGGGGGCCGGGCACCTTACCGTGCCGTCGCGAGCCGGTGGCCGACCTGCGGCAGGCGAGCGTCAGAAGAAGACGGATCTGCGCTGCACCAGCAGCTTGTAGAGCGTGTGCTGGATCTGCTCGCGCACCTCGTCCGTGAGGTTGAACATCAGCATCGGGTCCTCCACCGCCTCCGGCGGATAGCCGTCCGTCGCGATCGGCTCCCCGAACTGGATCGTCCACTTCGTCGGCAGCGGCACGGCACCCAGCGGCCCGAGCCACGGGAACGTCGGCGTGATCGGGAAGTACGGGACCCCCAGCAGCCGTGCCAGCGTCTTGGCGTTGCCGACCATCGGGTAGATCTCCTCCGCCCCGACGATCGAGCACGGGACGATCGGCGTGCCGGCGCGCAGCGCGGTCGACACGAACCCGCCCCGCCCGAACCGCTGGAGCCGGTACCGGTCGCCGAACGGTTTCCCTATCCCCTTGAAGCCCTCGGGCATGACCCCGACCAGCTCCCCCGCCTCCAGCAGCCGCTGGGCGTCCTCCGAGCAGGCCAGCGTGTGCCCGGCCTTGCGGGCCAGTTCGTTGACGACGGGCAGCATGAACACCAGGTCCGCCGCCAGCAGCCGCAGGTGCCGCCGCGCCGGGTGGTGGTCGTGCACCGCCACCTGCATCATCAGCCCGTCCAGCGGCAGCGTCCCGGAGTGGTTCGCGACGATCAGCGCGCCGCCCTCCGCCGGGATGTTCTCGATGCCCCGGACCTCGACGCGGAAGTACTTGTCGAACAGCGGCCGCAGCAGGGACATCAGGACCTGGTCCGTCAGCTCCCGGTCGTAGCCGAACTCGTCGACCTCGTACTCCCCCGTGATCCGCCGCCGCAGGAACGCCAGCCCGCCCGCGACCCGCCGGTCCCAGTCCGGCCGCCCGCCGCCGCCCGGGCCGGCCTGCCCGCCGGACCCGCCGTCCCCGCCTGTGGCGGGCTCCCCGGCCGGTGCGACCGGTGCCGCCGCCTCCGGTGCGGGCGCCGGAGCGGGCACCGCCCGGACCCGCCGGATCCCGATGGCCCGCCGGCGCGGCCGGTCCTCGTCGAACGGAATGACCTTGGCGTCCGCCACTATCGCTGCGCTCCCTCTTCGGCGCCGGCAACCCCGACGTTCAGCATCTGCGCGACCCGGTCGACGGCCCTGCCCACCCGCTCCGGCGGCAGCAACCCGTTCCCCCGGCTGTGCGCGAAGTCGGCGAAGGTCTCGGCGGTCGTGTACATCGGCTTGAATCCCAGCACCTCCCGCATCTGGGTGGTCTCCACGACCCGCCCGTGCGTGAGGAGTCTGATCTGCTCGGGTGAGAACTCCGTGACGCCCACCGCCCGCAGGGCCGCCCCGACCCACGTCACCGCCGGCAGCACCAGCGGCACCGTCGGCCGCCCCAGCCGCCGCGCGCACTGCGACAGCAGCAGGACGCCGTCCCCGGCGATGTTGAACGTGCCGCTGTTGAGAGTGCCGCGCTGGGGCTCCTGCGCCGCCAACCGCAGCACCTCCAGCACGTCCTCCTCGTGGACGAACTGCAGCCGCGGGTCGTAGCCGAACACCGTCGGCAGGACGGACATGGAAAAGTACTCGGCGAGCGCCGAGTCCGCGTGCGGGCCCAGGATGTTCGCGAACCGCAGCACGCACACCGCGACGTCCGGCCGGCGGCGCGCGAAGCCCCGTACGTACGACTCGACCTCGGCGGCGTCCTTGGGGAAGCCGCCCGGCGGCTGCGTCTTCGGCTGCGTGGTCTCCGAGAAGACGGCCGGATCCCGCGGGGCGCCCCCGTACATGCACGTGCTGGACTTCACCACCAGGCGGCGGACCGTCGGCGACTTCTGACAGGCGCCCAGCAGCTGCATCGTCCCGATGACATTGGTCTCCTTGACCGAGCTGCCCGTGCCGCCGGTGCCGGCGCTGCCCCCGGTGACCGCCAGATGGACCACCGTGTCCACGGCGTGCTCGGCGAGGACCCGGGCGATCGAGGACTGCCGGATGTCCGTACGGACGAACTCGGCCGACCCCAGACTGCCGGGCGGTGGGCTCGCGTCGACCGCGATGACCCGTTCGACGTCGGGGTCCCGCTGGATGCGCCGCACGAAGCGGCCCCCCAGCTGCCGGGCAGCCCCGGTCACGAGCACGACCTTCCCCACGAGCTCAGCGCCTCCCTCGTCGTTCCCGCCTGTCCCCGGCTACACCGCAGCCCCTCCACCAAAGGATGGTGGAGGGGCTGCGGAGAACACGTACAGCTGCCGTTTACTTCTTGTTACGGCGCTGGACGCGGGTGCGCTTGAGCAGCTTGCGGTGCTTCTTCTTCGCCATCCGCTTGCGCCGCTTCTTGATAACAGAGCCCACGACTACCCTCGCTCACTTCTCGGAACATCCCCGCGCCCGCGGGGATCGGTGCGGGGCGTCTGGGCCCACACGACCTACGTCGGCCTAGCCTACCCGCCCGAGCTCCGAGCTTGTAATCCGAGTCGTCCCGAAGGTGACCCGAAGGTGTCGCGGGCCCCACTCTCAGGCCGACTCCACCCCCACATAGGACTCTCGGAGGTACTCGTGGACCGCGTTCTCGGGGACCCGGAAGGACCGGCCCACCCGGATTGCGGGCAGATGACCGTTGTGCACCAGTCGGTACACGGTCATCTTCGACACTCGCATCACCGAGGCGACCTCCGCCACGGTCAGGAACTGAACCTCACTGAGAGGCCTCTCGCCAGCAGCCATGACACACCTTGACCTTCCGCGCATGACGGGCACCGGCTTCCCCTCCGGTTACTCCTCGTCGTCGCACGCTCACTCCTCAGAGTAGGGGCGTGTGATACGAGTGGGGAAGAGGAGCTACGGCCACTCCTGCGCGCCCGGCAGGCGCGCCCGGTCCAGTAGATACCTTGTGAGCGGTCGGTAGTAGTCCGCGCGCACCGCGTCATCAAGCGGAACCGCGACCGATACGCGCCCCTCGGCCTCGCCCACGAACAGCGCCGGGTCGTCCGTATCCGCCAGCCCGATCGCCTCCACACCCAGCTGACCTGCACCGCAGACCCACCCGTGGTCCCCGACCACCAGTTCCGGCAGCGGTCCGCCGGCGTCCGCGAGCGCCCCGAGCGCGATCCGAACCGGCAGCGGTGAATGGGTGTGCGCGCCGGTGGCACTGCCGGGGGGCCGCGCGCCGGGCTCTCGCACCAGCGCGACCCCCCGTACGTAATCGAGGCTGTGCGTGCGTACGCCGAACCGGGTCGCCATGTCGACACTCACCCCCTGCGCCGGGGTGAGGACATCACAGCCAGCCGCCGACATCGCCCGGGCCAAACTGGCGTAGAACCCCAGGAGACGGTGGGGGTGACCGGTGCCGAACAGTACGCGCGACCGTGCCGCCGCCGCCGCCCGCAGCCGCTCCGCGAAGGCCCGCAACGCCGCCAGCGTCCGTTCCGGATCGATCACGTCCGGCCCGCTGACGTGCGCGGGATCCGCGGAGACCCCGCACTTCTCGGCCATCAGGCCCAACAGGTCCCGCTCGCCCCAGCAGCGTTCCGGATCCAGCCCCAGCAGGACGCGCGGGTCCCGGGCCGCGAACAGCCGGTAGCTGCGCAGGCTCGCCTCCCGGGAAGTCGCGACGGGCCCGGCCAGGCGGGCGGCCAGCAGATGCGCTCGCAGCGCGCCGGTGCTCAACACGCTCCGATGCTGCCGCAACGCCCCGGCCGGATCATCGATTCCGGCCGAGGGCCCCACCGTTGGCGTAACGATGCGGCAGACTGCCCCGGCTTGGGCGACGCGCCGGGCCGGCCGGACCCGCGCGTGGTGTCGAGCCGCTACGTGAGCATGCCGCGCAGGGGGAACACCGCCCGCCGGGTGGCCAGGACCGCCTGGTCGACCCGGTCGGCCGGGTCGTAGCCCGCGCCCCAGTCCCGCCAGGCGACCGTCCGCCCGTCCGTCATCCGGCCCGGCGCCAGCTGCCGGGTCCGCGCGTACACCTCGTCCCGCCAGGACGCCGGCACGGCCGACTCCGGGTCCACTGGCCGGTGCGCCGCGATCCCCACCAGGTGCGTCCACGACCGCGGGACGACGTCCACGACCGCGTACCCGCCGCCGCCCAGCGCCAGCCACTTCCCGCCGGCGTACTCGTGCGCGAGCCGGTGGCAGGACTCCTGCACGGCCCGCTGCGCGTCCAGGGACACCGCCAGGTGCGCGAGGGGGTCCTCGAAGTGCGTGTCGGCCCCGTGCTGGGTCACCAGCACCTGTGGCCGGAAGTCGGCCAGCAGCTCCGGCACCGTCGCGTGGAACGCCCGCAGCCACCCCTCGTCCCCCGTCCCGGCGGGCAGCGCCACGTTCGCCGCGGACCCCTCGGCTGCCGGCCCGCCCGTCTCCTGCGGCCAACCGGTCTGCGGGAACAGGGTCGCGGGGTGCTCGTGCAGGGAAACGGTCAGCACCCGCGGGTCGTCCCAGAACACCTCCTGCACGCCGTCCCCGTGGTGCACGTCCACGTCCACGTACGCGACGCGCTCCGCGCCGAGCTCCAGCAGCCGGGCGATCGCGAGGGCCGCGTCGTTGTACACGCAGAACCCGGAGGCCCCGCCCGGCATCGCGTGGTGCAGCCCGCCCGCGAAGTTCACCGCGTGCTCGGCCTCACCGCGCCAGATCGCCTCCGCGGCCGCCACGGACTGGCCGGCGATCAACGCGGACGCCTCGTGGATCCCGGGGAAGGCCGGATCGTCGACGGTGCCGATCCCGTACGTCCCGTCGGCGCTGCCCGGGTCGGCGGACACCTGGCGGACGGCGGCGACGTAGTCCTCCCGGTGCACGAGCCGCAGTGTGGAGTCGCCGGCCGCCGGGGCGGACCGCACCTCCACCTCCCGGTCCAGCCCGAAGGCCCGCACCAGGCCCATGGTCAGGGCCAGGCGCACCGGATCCATCGGATGGCTCGGCCCGAAGTCATACCCCGTGACCGCCTCGTCCCACATCAACAACCCGCGGCTGCTCATGCGGGACACCGTATCGGGCGCCCTCCGCGCCGAACGAACGGGCGTGCAGAAGCGTCACCAGCACCAACGCCGCCGGCACGAGCATCGCCCCCCGGTAGCTCCAGGCGTCGCCCAGCGCGCCGACGAGCGGCGAACCGACCAGGAAGCCCACGTAGTTGAAGATGTTCAGCCGTGCGACGGCCGTGTCGGAGGATCCGGGGAACAGCCGCCCCGCGGCCGCGAAGGTCTGCGGCACGATCACGCACAGCCCGAGCCCGAGCAGCGTGAACCCGGCCATCCCCGCCCGGGCGCCGGGCGCGGCGGCCACGACCACGAACCCGCCGGCCGCGAGCAGCGTCCCGGCCCGTACGACGGCCTCGGCGCCGAAGCGGCGCACGCCGAGGTCGCCGACGGCCCGGCCGAGCAGTGTGGTGACCATATAGACGTTGTAGGGGACGGTCGCCAGCTGCTCGGAGCTGCCGAGGACGTCCTGGAGGTACTTGGCGCTCCAGTTGGAGACGGTCGAGTCCCCTATGTACGCGCACGCCATCACCAGGCACAGCGGCAGCAGCGGCCGGAAGCCTCGCGTCCCCTGCGGCCCCTGCGGCTGCTCTTCCTGCCCGGGGGCGGGCCCCGTGCTCTTCTGGGTGGCGTAGAAGCGGCTGCCGGCGAAGGCGAGGGGCAGCAGCACCGCCACGGCGGGCAGGTAGGAGGTGAACAGCCCCAGGTGCCAGTGCGCCCCGGCCCAGGCGGCGGACGCCCCGACGATCCCGCCGAGGCTGTAGGCCGCGTGGAAGCCGAGCATGATGCTGCGGCCGTACGCCCGCTGGAGGCTGACGCCGAGCATGTTCATGGACGCGTCGAGGGCGCCCACGGCCAGCCCGAACGCGCCGAGGGCGGCGGCCGCGTGCCACAGGGTGTTCCCCGCGCCGACGCCGAGGAGGGCCAGCAGGACCAGCGGCTGCGACCAGCGCAGGACGGCGGCGGGCCCGACGCGTCGGACGAGGTGCTCGGCGACGATGCTGGCGGCCCCGGCCAGGACGGGCACGGCGGCCAGGAACACGGGCAGCAGCCCGTCGGAGATCCCGTACCGGTCCTGGATGGCCGGGATCCGCGTCACGAGGAGGGCGAAGGTGACGCCCTGCACGAAGAAGCTGAACCCCAGCGCACCGCGCCCGCGCCGCAACCGCAGATCGTCCGTCATGGCGGCACAGCGTAGGCCCGGGCCTTACCGGTGGGTAGAGATCTCACACGGGCAGTTCGAGCAGCCCGGGCAGTTCCTTCATGTCGGCGAAGTGGGCGGTGGCCCCGGTGAGCCGCTCGACGGGCGTCATCCCGGTGAAGGCGTACACGTCCATGCCGGCGGCGACCGCGGCCCGGACCCCGAGCGGGCTGTCCTCGACGACGGCGCACCGCGCCGGGTCGACGCCCATGCTACGGGCGGCGTGCAGGAACAGGTCGGGGGCGGGCTTGCCGCGGCCGACGTCCTGGGCGCTGAAGATGACCTCTTCGCCGAACCACCGGGTGAGCCCGGCGGCCCGGTGCCCGACGCGGATCCGCTCGTGGCTGCCGGAGGAGGCGAGGCAGTAGGGCGCGCTGCGCGCGGTGAGCGCCCGGAGGACGTCGACGACGCCGGGGACGGGCGTGAGCTCCCGCTCGAACGCGGCGAACGTCCGCGCGTGCAGGGTCTCGTCGAAGTCGGCGGGCAGCCGCTGCCCGGTCCGCTCCAGTACGAGGTCGTGCACCCGGTGCACGGCGGCGCCCATGTAGTCGCGGATCGAGTCCTCGTAACTGGTCGGATGCCCCAGCTCGGTCAGGTACCCGGCGAGGATGGTGTTGGCGACCGGCTCACTGTCCACCAGCACACCGTCGTTGTCGAAGATGACGAGGTCATAGCCCATACCCCCAACGTAATCGCGGAGGAGCCCATGGCCGACCGCACCCCCGAGCAACTGCGTCGGCTGCACGTGCTCGCGGAGTAACTCGCGGAACTCGCCGAACACCAGGAAGACCACTGGAGGGTGGAGACGACTGAGGACCGGATCATCCTCACGATGACGAACCCCACTGCTGCCCGCGGCCTGAACGTCAGCTACCCGCCGATTGGTTGGGGCCGGCGGCCCTGCCGGTGAACGCAGAAAAGCCCCGCACCGAGCCCCTAAGGGCTGGTGCGGGGCTTCCCGCAATAATTGTTCGGCGGCGTCCTACTCTCCCACAGGGTCCCCCCTGCAGTACCATCGGCGCTGAAAGGCTTAGCTTCCGGGTTCGGAATGTAACCGGGCGT
>NZ_JBVHVT010000110.1:0-23750 GCF_055564695.1 Streptomyces sp. NPDC029014 | reverse complement strand
GTGCCGCTGCCGGCCGGGGAGGTTCGGGAGCGGATCGTGCCGTGGGGTGAGGAGCGGATCTCCGTCGCCGCGGCCAACGGGCCGTCGTCCGTGGTCGTTTCGGGCGAGGCCCAGGCCCTGGACGAGTTCCTCGCTGCGTGCGAGGTGGACGGCGTGCGGGCGAAGCGGATCGCCGTGGACTACGCCTCCCACTCCGCGCAGGTCGACCTGGTGAAGGAGGAGCTGGCCGAGCTGCTGGCTCCGATCACCCCGCAGGACGCCGAGGTCCCGTTCCTGTCCACCGTGACCGGCGCCTGGGTCAAGGGCCCGGAGCTGGACGCCGGTTACTGGTTCCGCAACCTGCGGCAGACCGTCGAGCTGGAGAACGCCACCCGTACCCTCCTCGACCAGGGCTTCGGGGTGTTCGTCGAGTCCAGCCCGCACCCCGTCCTGACCGTCGGCCTGCAGGAGACCATCGACGACGCGGGCCGCGAGGCGGCCGTCCTCGGCTCCCTGCGCCGGGCCGAAGGCGGCCCGGAGCGGTTCTGGCAGTCCCTGGCCGAGGCGTTCGTCCGCGGTGTGGGCGTGGACTGGAAGGCCGTCTTCGCCGACACCGGAGCCCGCCGCGTGGACCTGCCCACCTACGCCTTCCAGCAGGAGCACTTCTGGCTGGAGAGCGGCACCGCCCAGGCCGCCGAGGCCGCCGCCGTGCACCCGGCCGACACCGCCGACGCCCGCTTCTGGGAGGTCGTCGAGGCCAACGACGTGGCCGCTCTCACCGCCGAGCTGGACATCGACGGGGACGAGGCGCTGACGGCGCTGCTCCCCGTGCTGTCCTCCTGGCGCCGGCAGAACCAGGAGCGGTCCACCGTCGACGGCTGGCGCTACCGGATCAGCTGGAAGCCCGCCCCCGAGCCGGCCGCCGGCCGCCTCTCCGGCACCTGGCTGGTCGCCGTCCCCGAGACCCCGACCGGCTCCGCCGACGACGTCGTCGCCGAGGCCGTCCTGCGCACCCTCGCCGAACACGGCGCCGAGGTACGGCGCACGGCCGTCCCCGCCACCCCCGACGCACGGGCCGAGCTGGCCGGCCGGATCCGCGAGACCCTCGCGGACGGCCCCACCGTATCGGGCGTGCTCTCCCTGCTGACCTCCGCCGGGACCGACGCGGCCGCCGGCGTCATCGCCACGCTCACCCTCGTCCAGGCCCTCGGCGACAGCGACGTGACCGCCCCGCTGTGGTGCGTCACCCGCGGCGCCGTCGCCGCGGCCCGCTCCGAGCAGCACCCCGACCCCGCGCAGGCGCCGATCTGGGGCCTGGGCCGGGTGGCCGCACTGGAGCACGGAGAGCGCTGGGGCGGGCTGATCGACCTGCCCGGCACGGACGCCGTCGACGAGCGGGCACTGGCCCGCCTGGCGGGCGTACTCGCCGGGGACGCCGCCGAGGACCAGGTCGCCGTCCGCCCCGCCGGGACCTTCGTACGGCGCCTCGTCCGCGCCCGCCTGGCCGACACGCCGCCGGTACGCGCCTGGCAGCCGAGCGGCACGACCCTGGTCACCGGCGGTACGGGCGCGCTCGGCGCGCACGTCGCCCGCTGGCTCGCCGGGAACGGCGCCGAGCACCTGATCCTCACCAGCCGCCGCGGCCCCGAAGCCCCCGGCTCCGCCGCACTGCACGAGGAACTCACCGCGCTCGGCGCCGAGGTCACCCTCGCCGCCTGCGACGTCAGCGACCGCGACGCCCTCGCCGCGCTCCTTGCGGCCGTCCCCGCCGACCGGCCGCTCACCGCCGTCGTGCACACCGCGGCCGTCCTCGACGACGGGGTCATCGAAGCGCTGACGCCCGCGCAGATCGAGCGGGTCTTCCAGGTCAAGGTCGACGCGACCCGGCACCTGCACGAGCTGACCCGGGACCTCGACCTGTCCGCGTTCGTCCTCTTCTCCTCCTTCGCCGCCACCTTCGGCGCCCCCGGCCAGGGCAACTACGCGCCGGGCAACGCCTTCCTCGACGCCTTCGCCGAATACCGGCGGGCCGCCGGCCTGCCCGCCACCTCCCTCGCGTGGGGCCCGTGGGGCGACGGGGGCATGGCCGAAGGCGCCGTCGGCGACCGGATGCGCCGCCACGGCGTGATCGAGATGGCCCCCGGACGGGCCGTCACCGCCCTCCAGCACGCTCTGGACCGCGACGAGACCACCCTGACCGTCGCCGACATGGAGTGGAAGCGCTTCGTCCTCGCCTTCACCTCCGGCCGCGCCCGGCCGCTGCTGCACGACCTGCCCGAGGCGCGCCAGGTCATGGAGAGCGTCCGCACCGAGGCGGCCGAGGACGGCGGCAGCGCCGCCCTGCTCGTCCGGCAGCTCGCCGGGCAGCCGGAGGCCGAGCAGGAGCGGCTGCTGCTGGACCTGGTCCGCACCGCCGTCGCCGGCGTCCTCGGCTACGCCGGACCCGACGCCGTCGAAGCCGGCCGGGCCTTCAAGGAGCTGGGCTTCGACTCGCTCACCTCCGTCGAGCTGCGCAACCGGCTGAACGCCGCCGCCGGTCTCAAGCTGCCGCCCACCCTGGTCTTCGACTACCCGACGCCCAGCGTCCTCGCCCGGTACCTGCGCGCCGAACTCGCCGGCCAGAGCGCCGCGGCCGCCACCCCGGCACCGATGGCCGCCGGCAGCGGGGGCGACGCCGAACCGATCGCCGTCGTCGCGATGAGCTGCCGATTCCCCGGCGGCGTCCGCAACCCCGAGGAGCTGTGGCAGCTGCTCGCCTCCGGCGGTGACGCCCTCTCCGGCTTCCCCGCCGACCGCGGCTGGGACGTCGAGGCGCTCTACAACCCCGACCCCGACGCCCAGGGCACCTCCTACACCCGCGAGGGCGGCTTCCTCACCGACGCGGCCGCCTTCGACCCGGCGTTCTTCGGGATCTCCCCGCGCGAGGCCCTGGCCATGGACCCGCAGCAGCGGCTCCTGCTGGAAACCTCCTGGGAGGCCTTCGAACGGGCCGGCATCACCCCGGAGACCCTCCACGGCAGCCAGTCCGGCGTCTTCGTCGGCACCAACGGCTCCGACTACTCCCACCTCGTCCGCGGCGCCGCCGACGGCCTGGAAGGACACCTGGCCACCGGCAGCGCGGGCAGCGTCGTCTCCGGCCGCGTCGCCTACACCTTCGGCCTCGAAGGCCCCGCCGTCACCGTCGACACCGCCTGCTCCGCCTCTCTGGTCGCCCTGCACCTCGCCGTGCAGGCGCTGCGGGCGGGGGAGTGCTCCATGGCCCTCGCCGGCGGTGTCACCGTCATGTCCACGCCCGGCACCTTCATCGAGTTCAGCCGCCAGCGGGGCCTGTCCACCGACGGCCGCTGCAAGGCGTTCTCCGCCGACGCCGACGGCTTCAGCCCGGCCGAGGGCGTCGGCATGCTCCTGGTGGAGCGGCTGTCGGACGCCCGGCGCAACGAGCACCCGGTCCTCGCCGTGATCCGCGGTACGGCCATCAACCAGGACGGCGCGTCCAACGGCCTCACCGCCCCCAACGGCCCCTCCCAGCAGCGCGTCATCCGCCAGGCCCTCGCCAACGCCCGCCTGACGGCCGCCGACGTCGACGTCGTCGAGGCCCACGGCACCGGCACCACCCTCGGCGACCCCATCGAGGCGCAGGCCCTACTGGCCACGTACGGGCAGGACCGCCCCGCCGACCGGCCGCTGCTGCTCGGCTCCATCAAGTCGAACATCGGCCACGCGCAGGCCGCCGCCGGCGTCGCCGGCGTGATGAAGATGGTCCTGGCCATGCAGCACGGGGTACTGCCGCAGAGCATCCACATCACGGAGCCCACCCCGCACGTGGACTGGACCGCGGGCGAGGTGGCCCTGCTCACCGAGCAGCGGGCCTGGCCCGAAACCGGTGGCCGCCCCTGGCGCGCCGGCGTGTCCTCGTTCGGGTTCAGCGGCACCAACGCCCACGCCATCATCGAGCAGGCCCCCGCCGCACAGGGGTCCGACGGGCAGGGGTCCGCCGTACAGGGGCCCGAGGGGCAGGGGACCCCTGCACCCCTGCACCCCCACCCCCTACTGACCGCGACCACCCCCGACGGCACCGGCGCCGACCCGCGGATCCCGCTGCCCTGGCCGCTGACCGCCAAGACGGACAAGGCGCTGCACCGCCAGGCCGAGCGCCTGCTGAACCACCTCGCCACCCGCCCTGACCTGCGGCGTAGCGATATCGGCCACTCCCTGGCCACCACCCGCACGGCACACGACCGGCGTGCCGTCCTGATCGGCCGGGACCGTGAGGAACACCTCGCGGGCCTGGCCACCCTGGCCGCCGGAGGCACGGCCCCCCTGCTCGTGCAGGGGTCGGTCATCGGGGGCAGGACCGCGTTCGTGTTCCCCGGACAGGGGTCGCAATGGGTGGGCATGGCCGAGGCGCTGTTGGACGCTTCACCTGTGTTTGCTGCCCGGGTGGATGAGTGTGCGAAGGCGCTGGAGCCCTTCACCGACTGGTCGTTGGTGGATGTGCTCCGGGGCGCCGAAGGCGCGCCCTCGTTCGACCGCGTCGACGTGGTGCAGCCGGCCCTGTGGGCGGTGATGGTGTCGTTGGCGGAGGTCTGGCGCGCGGCGGGTGTGCGGCCCGGCGCCGTGATCGGGCATTCGCAGGGTGAGATCGCCGCCGCCTGTGTGGCGGGGATCCTGTCGTTGGAGGACGCGGCCCGGGTGGTGGCCCTGCGCAGCCAGGCCATCGGGCGGGTGCTGGCGGGCCTCGGCGGCATGGTGTCCGTGCCGCTGCCGGCCGGGGAGGTCCGGGAGCGGATCGCGCCGTGGGGTGAGGAGCGGATCTCCGTCGCCGCGGCCAACGGGCCGTCGTCCGTGGTCGTTTCCGGCGAGGCCCAGGCCCTGGACGAGTTCCTCGCTGCGTGCGAGGCGGACGGCGTGCGGGCGAAGCGGATCGCCGTGGACTACGCCTCCCACTCCGCGCAGGTCGACCTGTTGAAGGAGGAGCTGGCCGAGCTGCTGGCTCCGATCACCCCGCAGGACGCCGAGGTCCCGTTCCTGTCCACCGTGACCGGCGCCTGGGTCAAGGGCCCGGAGCTGGACGCCGGTTACTGGTTCCGCAACCTGCGGCAGACCGTCGAGCTGGAGAACGCCACCCGTACCCTCCTGGACCAGGGCTTCGGGGTGTTCGTCGAGTCCAGCCCGCACCCGGTATTGACCGTCGGCATCCAGGAGACGGTGGAGGACTGCGGCCGCGAGGCGGCCGTCCTCGGCTCCCTGCGCCGGGGCGAAGGCGGCCCGGAGCGGTTCTGGCTCTCGCTCGGCGAGGCCTGGGCCCACGGCGCCGCCGTGGACTGGGACGCGGTGTTCGCGGGCACGGGTGCCGAGCGCGCCGAGCTGCCGACCTACGCCTTCCAGTCCCAGCGGTACTGGCCCGAGGCGGCCCCCGCCGAGGCGTCGGCGCCGCAGGCGAACAGCACCGTCGACGCCCGGTTCTGGGACGCCGTCGAACGCGAGGACCTCGCCGCCCTCACGGCCGAGCTCCGCGTCGACGGCGACCAGCCCCTGACCGCCCTGCTGCCCGCGCTGTCCTCGTGGCGGCGCCAGAGCCGCGAGCAGTCCACGGTCGACGGCTGGCGCTACCGCGTCACCTGGAAGCCGCTCGCCGACCCCACCACCACCCGGCTGTCCGGGACCTGGCTGGTCGTCGTGCCCGAGGCGCTCTCCGGCCCGGCCGGGGACACGGCCGCCGCCGTCCTGCGGACGCTCGCCGACCGCGGCGCCGAGGTCCGTACCGTCACCGTCGGCCCGGACACGGCCGACCGGGACGCGCTCACCGCCACCCTCAAGGCCGCCACCGAGGCGGCGGCCGCCCCGGCCGGCGTCCTCTCCCTCCTCGCCCTCGGCGAGGACACCGACGGCACCGGCGCGCTGCGCGCCCACACCGGGCTGCTCACCACCGGCGCCCTCGTCCAGGCCCTCGGTGACGCCGACGTGTCCGCGCCGCTGTGGTGCGCCACCCGCGGCGCCGTCGCCGTGGCCCGCTCCGAGCGGATCCAGGACCCGGCGCAGGCCCTCCTGTGGGGCTTCGGGCGGACCGTCGCCCTGGAGCACCCCGACCGCTGGGGCGGTCTGCTCGACCTGCCCCCGCAGGCCGACGACCGGACCCTCGAACGGCTCGTCGGGGTCCTCGCCGGCGACGGCGCCGAGGACCAGGTCGCCGTACGCCCCTCCGGGCTCCACGGCCGGCGCCTGGCCCACGCCCCGCTCGCCGACGCCCCGACCGCACCCGCCTGTAAGCCGAGCGGGACGGCCCTCGTGACCGGTGGTACGGGCGCGCTCGGCGCGCACGTCGCCCGCTGGCTCGCCGGGAACGGCGCCGAGCACCTGATCCTCACCAGCCGCCGCGGCCCCGAAGCCCCCGGCTCCGCCGCACTGCACGAGGAACTCACCGCGCTCGGCGCCGAGGTCACCCTCGCCGCCTGCGACGTCAGCGACCGCGACGCCCTGGCCGCGCTCCTCGCGGCCGTCCCCGCCGACCGGCCGCTGACCGCGGTGTTCCACACCGCCGGCGTCCTGGACGACGGGGTCATCGACGGGCTGACCCCCGAGCGGTTCGCGACCGTGCTCGCCCCCAAGGCGGACGCGGCGCTCGCCCTGCACGAGCTCACCCGCGACCTCGACCTGTCGGCGTTCGTCCTGTTCTCCGGTGTCGCCGGCACCCTCGGCGACGCCGGCCAGGCCAACTACGCCGCCGCCAACTCCTACCTCGACGCCCTCGCCGAGCAGCGGCACGCCGACGGCCTGCCCGCCACCTCCGTGGCCTGGGGCCGCTGGGGCGAGAGCGGACTGGCCGCGGGCGGCGCCATCGGCGAACGCCTGGACCGCGGCGGCGTTCCCGCCATGGCCCCGGGCGCGGCGATCCGCGCCCTCCAGCAGGCCCTCGACCACGCCGAGCCGGCCGTCGCCGTCGCCGACATCCGGTGGGAGCAGTTCACCCCCGGCTACACGGCCGTACGGCCCAGCCCGTTCCTCGGCGACCTGCCCGAGGTGCGGCGGCTCGCGCAGACCGCCCCCGCCGACGGGGCCGGGCACGGCGCCGACGCGCAGGGCGCCGCGCCCGGCGAGGCACTGCGGCGGAGGCTGTCGGTGATGCCGCAGGCCGAACAGGCACTGGCCGTACTGGAGTTGGTCCGCTCGCACGCGGCGACCGCCCTCGGGCACCCCACCACCGACGAGGTGGGCGCGGGCCGCGCCTTCAAGGAGCTCGGCTTCGACTCCCTGATCGCGCTGGAACTGCGCAACCGCCTGAACGCCGCGACCGGGCTGAAGCTTCCGGCGACGCTGGTCTTCGACCACCCGACGCCGGCCGTCCTTGCCGAGTTCCTGCGCGCCGAGATCGTCCAGGACGGCAGCACCGCTGCCGCCCCGGGCGTCGCGGAGCTGGAGAAGCTCGAATCCGCGCTGTCCGTCCTCGACCCCGACGACGGAACGCGCGCCGACATCGCCTCGCGCCTGCAGGCCCTCCTGGCGAAGTGGGGTGAACCGCAGGCCCATTCGAGCGACGGGGCCGTGGCCGAGAAGCTCCAGGAGGCCACGCCCGACGAGCTCTTCGACTTCATCGAGAACGAGCTCGGGATCTAGCACAGCGGACAGCAGGCAGTAGCAGCACAAGGGTTTGTGACGAACATGGGTGAGGTTCCAATGGCGGGTCAGGCGTCGGATCAGGACAAGATCCTCGGCTACTTGAAGCGGGTGACGGCCGATCTGCACCAGACGCGGCAGCGGCTGCGCGAGGTCGAGGCCCAGGAGCCCGAACCCATCGCGATCGTCGGTATGGCCTGCAGGTTCCCCGGCGGCATCGAGTCGCCGGAGGACCTGTGGGACCTGGTCGCGGGAGGCCGGGACGCCATCACCGACTTCCCCACCGACCGCGGCTGGGACCTGGAGTCCCTGTTCGACGCCGACCCCGAGCGGAGCGGCACGTCGTACACCCGCGAGGGCGGGTTCCTCGACGGGGTCGGCGAGTTCGACGCCGCCTTCTTCGGGATCAGCCCGCGCGAGACCCTCGGCATGGACCCGCAGCAGCGCCTGCTGCTGGAAACCTCCTGGGAGACCTTCGAGCGCGCCGGGATCGACCCGGCCACGCTGCGCGGCAGCAAGGCCGGCGTGTTCATCGGCACCAACGGCCAGGACTATCCCGACCTGCTGCGCGACGGGGTCCCCCAGGGGGTGGAGCAGTACCTCCTCACCGGCAACGCCGCGAGCGTCGTCTCCGGCCGCCTTTCCTACACCTTCGGGCTGGAGGGCCCGGCGGTCACCGTCGACACCGCCTGCTCCGCCTCGCTCGTCGCCCTGCACCTCGCGGTGCAGGCCCTACGGGGCGGTGAGTGCTCCCTGGCCCTCGCCGGCGGTGTCACCGTCATGTCCAGCCCGCGCGCCTTCGTGCAGTTCAGCCGGCAGCGCGGACTCGCCCCCGACGGCCGGTGCAAGCCGTTCGCCGACGGCGCCGACGGCACCGGCTGGGGCGAGGGCGTCGGCATGCTCCTCGTCGAGAAGCTGTCCGACGCCCGCCGCAACGGGCACCCCGTCCTCGCCGTGGTCCGCGGCAGCGCCATCAACCAGGACGGCGCCTCCAACGGCCTGACCGCCCCCAACGGGCCCTCCCAGCAGCGCGTCATCCGGCAGGCCCTCACCAACGCCGGGCTCACCCCGGCGCAGGTCGACGTCGTCGAGGCGCACGGCACGGGCACCACCCTGGGCGACCCCATCGAGGCGCAGGCCATCCTCGCCACCTACGGCCAGAACCGCGCCGACGGCCGGCCGCTGTGGCTCGGCTCCGTCAAGTCCAACCTCGGGCACACCCAGGCCGCCGCCGGCGTCGCGGGCATCATCAAGATGGTCCTGGCGATGGAGCACGGCGTCCTGCCCGAGTCCCTCCACATCGACCAGCCGTCCACCGCCGTCGACTGGACCACCGGCGACGTCGAACTCCTCACCCGGGCCGTGCCGTGGCCCGAGACCGGTCAGCCGCGCCGCGCCGGCATCTCCTCCTTCGGCGTCAGCGGCACCAACGCCCACACCGTCATCGAGCAGGCCCCGCCCGCCGACACCCCGGCGGCGTCGGGGGAGACCGGCGCCGGCACCACGGACACCGCCACCGACGCCGCCGCGGAGGGTGCCACCGGCCCGGTCCCGCTGCCGGTCTCCGGCCATGGCGACGAGGGCCTGCACGCCCAGGCCGAGCGCCTCGCCGCCCACCTGCGCGCCCACCCCGAACTGGCCGCGGACCCGGCGGGCCTGGCCGACCTCGGCTTCTCCCTCGCCACCAGCCGCGCCGCGCTGGACCGCCGCGCCGTCCTCTTCGCCGACGGCCGCGAGCAGCTCCTCGCCGACCTCGACGCGCTCGCCGCCGGCGAGCAGCCCGCCACCGCCGTCCTCGGCGCCGTCGGCGAGGGCAACACCGCCTTCCTCTTCACCGGCCAGGGCAGCCAGCGCCCCGGCATGGCCCGCGAGCTGTACGCCACCCACCCGGTGTTCGCCCGCGCCCTGGACGCCGTACGCGACGAACTCGACCGGCACCTCGAACGCCCCCTGTACGACGTCCTGTTCGCCGCCGAAGGCACCCCCGGGGCGGCCCTGCTCGACGAGACCGCCCACACCCAGGCCGCCCTGTTCGCCGTCGAGGTCGCCCTCTACCGGCAGCTCGAACAGTGGGGCGTGACCGCCGACTTCCTCATCGGGCACTCCATCGGCGAACTCGCCGCCGCCCACGTCTCCGGCGTCCTCACCCTCCCCGACGCGGCCGCCCTGGTCGCCGCCCGCGGCCGGCTGATGCAGGCCCTGCCCGCCGGCGGCGCGATGATCGCCGTCGAGGCCACCGAGGACGAGGTCACCCCGCTCCTCACCGACCGGGTGTCCGTCGCCGCCGTCAACGGCCCCCGCTCCGTCGTCGTCTCCGGCGACGAGGACGCCGCCACCGCGGTCGCCGAGGCCCTGCGCGCCCGTGGCCGCCGCACCAAGCGGCTCACCGTCAGCCACGCCTTCCACTCGCCACTCATGGACGACATGCTCGGCGCGTTCCGCGAGGCCGCCGAAGCCGTCAACTACGCGCCGCCGGTCATCCCGATCGTCTCCAACCTCACCGGTGCCTCCGTCACCGCCGAGGAGATCTGCACCGCCGACTACTGGGTGCGGCACGTCCGCGAGGCCGTCCGCTTCCTCGACGGCGTACGCGCCCTGGCCGCGCTCGGCGTCACCACCTTCATCGAGGTGGGCCCCGGCGGCGTCCTCACCGCCCTCGCCCAGGACTGCCTCGCCGCACCGGACGGCGAGGACGGCGAGCCCGGCCGGGACGGCCTGCGGGACGCCGTGTTCGTACCCGCCCTGCGCGCCGACCGCCCCGAGCCGGCCGCCTTCGCCGCCGCCGTCGCCCGGGCCCACGCCCACGGCGTAGCCGTGGACTGGTCCGCCGTCTTCGCCGGCCGCGGCGCCACCCGCGTCGACCTGCCCACGTACGCCTTCCGGCGCCGCCTCTACTGGCCCGAGCAGCCCACCGCCTGGACCGGCGACGTCACCGCCGCCGGCATCGGCTCCGCCGACCACCCGCTGCTCGGCGCCGCCATCGCCCTGGCCGACGGCGACGGCTACCTCTTCACCGGCCGCCTCTCCCTGGCCACCCACCCCTGGCTCGCCGACCACACGGTCATGGACACCGTGCTGCTGCCCGGCACCGCCTTCGTCGAACTCGCCCTCCGGGCCGGCGAGCACACCGGCTGCGAACTCCTCGACGAGCTCACCCTCCAGGCACCGCTGGTCCTGCCCCCGCACGGCGGCATCCAGATCCAGCTCGCCGTCGGCGCGCCCGACACCGACGGACGGCGCCCGCTCACCCTGCACTCCCGGCCCGAGGACGCCGCAGACGACACCTGGGGCGAAGGCGCCTGGACCCGGCACGCCACCGGCTTCCTCGCCCCCGCCGGCACCCGGGCCGACCGGGCGACCGGCACCGACCTGGCCACCTGGCCGCCGAAGGACGCGACCGCCGTCCCCGTCGACGGCCTGTACGAGTACCTCACCGGCACCGGCTTCGCCTACGGGCCCGTCTTCCAGGGCCTGACCGGCGCCTGGCAGCGCGCCGGCGAGGTCTTCGCCGAGGTCCGCCTGCCCGAGCAGGCCCACGCCGAGGCCGCCCTGTTCGGCCTGCACCCGGCCCTGCTCGACGCCGCCCTGCACGCCGTCGGCATGGGCTCCCTGCTGGAGGACACCGAGCACGGCAGACTGCCGTTCTCCTGGAGCGGCGTCGCCCTGCACGCCGTCGGCGCCCGCGCCCTCCGCGTCCGCCTCGCCCCCGCCGGGCAGGACACCGTCCGCGTCGACCTCGCCGACGAGACCGGCGCGCCCGTCGCCTCCGTCGACGCCCTGCTGCTCCGCCCCGTCAGCCCCGACCAGGTCCGCGCCGCCCGCACCGCCTTCCACGACTCGCTGTTCCGCGTCGACTGGACCCCGCTGGCCCTCCCGGCCGCCACCACGGTCGCCCCCGGCCAGTGGGCCCTGCTCGGCGGGGCCGCCGCCGGCGCCCGCTTCACCACCGTCCTGCCCACGGCAGCCGCGTACACGGACCTCACCGCCCTCACCGCGGCCGTCGAGGCCGGCGGCCCGGTCCCGCAGGCCGTCGTCCTCCCCGTGGCCGTCCCCGCCGCCGAGGGCACCCCGGCGACCCCGGTCGACGCCGCGCTGCCCGCCGCCGTCGCCGACGCCCTGCACCACACCCTGGAACTGGCCCAGGCCTGGCTCGCCGACGACCGCTTCGCCGGCTCCCGCCTGGTGTTCACCACCCACGGCGCCGTCGCCACCACCGCCGGCTCCGACGTGCCCGACCTGGCGCACGCCCCGCTGTGGGGCCTGCTGCGCGCCGCCCAGTCCGAGCACCCCGACCGGTTCGTCCTGCTCGACCTGGACGACCGCGAGGAGTCCCTGCGCGCCCTCCCCGCGGCGCTGGCCACCGGCGAGGCGCAGCTCGCGCTCCGCGAGGGCCGCGCCGTCGTGCCCCGGCTCGCCCGCGTCCCGGCCGTGCCCGCCGCCGAGGGCCACGAGGCCCGTCCGCTCGACACCGACGGCACCGCCCTGGTCACCGGAGCCACCGGCACCCTCGGCGGGCTCGTCGCCCGCCATCTCGTCACCGCGCACGGCGTCCGCCGGCTGCTGCTGACCAGCCGCCGCGGCGAGGCCGCCGCCGGAGCCCCCGAACTCCTCGCGGAGCTGCGCGCGCTGGGCGCCGAGGTCACCCTCGCCGCCTGCGACGCCGCCGACCGCGACGCGCTCGCCGCCGTGCTGGCCGCCGTACCCGCCGAGCACCCGCTGACCGCCGTCGTGCACACCGCCGGCGTCCTCGACGACGGCATCCTCGAAGCGCTCACCCCCGAGCGGATCGACCTCGTCCTGCCCGCCAAGGTCGACGCGGCCGTGAACCTGCACGAGCTGACCCGCGGCCTCGACCTCGCCGCGTTCGTGCTGTTCTCCGCCGCCGCCGGCACCCTCGGCGCGGCCGGCCAGGCCAACTACGCCGCCGCCAACACCTTCCTCGACGCCCTCGCCCAGCGCCGCCGCGCCGAGGGCCTGCCCGCCACCGCGCTCGCCTGGGGCCTGTGGGCCGAGCGCAGCGGCATGACCGGCGACCTCGCCGACACCGACCTGGAGCGGATCTCCCGCGCCGGCGTCGCCGCGCTCTCCTCCGCCGAGGGCCTCGCCCTCATGGACACCGCCCGGGAGACCGGCGAGGCCACCGCCGTTCCCATGCACCTCGACCTGGCCGGGCTGCGCCAGGCCGACGCGAGCATGGTCCCGCCGCTGCTGCGCGGACTGGTCCGGCCCGCCGCCCGCCGCACCGCCGCCGCCCAGGGCGCCGCGCCCGCCGACGGCCTCGCCGAGCGGCTGCTGCCGCTGACCGCCGTCGAACGCGACCGGCTGCTGCTGGCCACCGTCCGCGTCCAGGTCGCCGCCGTCCTCGGCTTCCCCGGCCCCGACGCCGTCGACCCCGGCCGCGCCTTCAAGGAGCTCGGCTTCGACTCGCTCACCGCCGTCGAACTGCGCAACCGCCTCGGCTCCGCCACCGGCGTCCGGCTGCCCGCCACCCTCGTCTTCGACTACCCCACCCCGAACGCGCTCGCCGCGTTCCTGCGCACCGAACTCCTCGGCGACCAGGCCGCGCCCGCGTCCACCGGCACCACCGGCAGCACCGCCCGGGGCTCGGCCGTCGCCGACGAGCCCATCGCCATCGTCGCCATGGCCTGCCGCTACCCCGGCGGGGTCACCACCCCCGAGGAACTGTGGCAGCTCGTCGCCGGCTCCGCCGACGCGATCTCCCCGTTCCCCACCGACCGCGGCTGGAACCTGGACGCGCTGTACGACTCCGACCCCGGCCGCGCCGGGACCTCGTACACCCGCGAGGGCGGCTTCCTCCACGACGCCGCCGACTTCGACCCCGACGTCTTCGGCATCAACCCGCGCGAGGCCCTCGCCATGGACCCGCACCAGCGGCTCCTGCTCGAAACCTCCTGGGAGGCGTTCGAACGCGCCGGCATCGACCCCGCCGCCCTGCGCGGCAGCCGCACCGGCGTCTTCGCCGGCGTCATGTACCACGACTACCTGACCCGGCTCCCGGCCGTCCCCGAGGGCCTGGAGGGCTACCTCGGCACCGGCACCGCCGGCAGCGTCGCCTCCGGCCGCATCTCCTACACCTTCGGCCTCGAAGGCCCCGCCGTCACCATCGACACGGCCTGCTCCTCCTCCCTGGTCGCCCTGCACCTGGCCGCGCAGGCCCTGCGCAGCGGCGAGTGCGACATGGCGCTCGCCGGCGGTGTCACCGTCATGTCCACCCCGGACACCTTCATCGACTTCAGCCGCCAGCGCGGCCTGTCCACCGACGGCCGCTGCAAGTCCTTCTCCGCCGACGCCGACGGCACCGGCTGGGCCGAGGGCGCCGGCATGATCCTCGTCGAGCGGCTCTCCGACGCCCGCCGCAACGGCCACCCGGTCCTCGCCGTGGTCCGCGGCACCGCCGTCAACCAGGACGGCGCGTCCAACGGCCTGACCGCCCCCAACGGGCCCTCCCAGCAGCGCGTCATCCGCGAGGCCCTCGCCCACGCCGGCCTGACCACCGCCGACGTCGACGCCGTCGAGGCCCACGGCACCGGCACGACCCTCGGCGACCCCATCGAGGCGCAGGCCCTGATCGCAACCTACGGTCAGGACCGGCCCGAGGACCAGCCCCTGCGGCTCGGCTCCATCAAGTCGAACATCGGCCACACCCAGGCCGCCGCCGGCGCCGCCGGCATCATCAAGATGGTCCTGGCCATGCGCCACGGCGTCCTGCCGGCCTCGCTGCACATCGGCGAGCCGTCCCCGCACATCGACTGGACCGCCGGCGCGGTCTCCCTCCTCACCGAGCAGACGCAGTGGCCCGAGACGGGCCGCCCGCGCCGCGCGGGCATCTCCTCCTTCGGCGTCAGCGGCACCAACGCGCACGTCATCATCGAGCAACCGCCCGCCGACGAGGACACCGGCACCGGCACCGGTACGGGTACGCCCGACAGCGCCACCGCCGCCGCCCTCCCGGCCGGCACCCCGCTGCCGTTCGTCCTCTCCGGCCGCACCCCCGACGCACTGCGCGCCCAGGCCGCCCGGCTCGCCGCCCACCTCACCGAACGGCCCGGCGCGGCACTCGCCGACGTGGCGTACTCCCTGGCCACCAGCCGCACCGCCCTGGACCGCCGGGCCGCCGTCGTCGCCGCCGACCACGAGGAGCTGCTGACCGGGCTCGCCGCGCTCGCCGAGGGCCGCGACCACGCCCGGACCGTGCGGCACGACGCCGGCGACGGCCGGCTCGCCGTCCTCTTCACCGGCCAGGGCAGCCAGCGCCCCGGCATGGGCCGCGAACTGTACGCCGCCCAGCCGGTGTTCGCCGCCGCCCTGGACGAGGCCTGCGCCGCCCTGGACCCGCACCTCGAACGGCCCCTCAAGGACGTGCTGTTCGCCGAGGACGGCGGGAACGGCGAGGGCGGTGCACTCCTCGACCGGACCGGCACCACCCAGCCCGCCCTGTTCGCGCTGGAGACCGCGCTCTACCGGCTCGTCGAATCCTGGGGCGTGCGCCCCGACTTCGTCGCCGGCCACTCCATCGGCGAGATCACCGCCGCGCACGTCGCCGGCATCCTCACCCTGCCCGACGCGGCCGCCCTGGTCGCCGCCCGCGGCCGGCTGATGGAGCAGCTGCCCGAGGGCGGCGCGATGATCGCGCTCGCCGCCACCGAGGACGAGGTCCGGCCGCTGCTGGCCGGCCGCGAGGACCGGATCGGCCTCGCCGCCGTCAACTCCGTCTCCGCCGTGGTCGTCTCCGGCGACGAGGACCTCGCGCTGGAGATCGCCGCCGAGTTCGAGTCCCGCGGCCGCCGCACCAAGCGGCTCACCGTCAGCCACGCCTTCCACTCCCCGCTGATGGACGGCATGCTCGACGAGTTCCGCGAGGTCGCCGCCTCCCTCACGTACCACGCGCCCGTCATTCCCGTCGTCACGAACCTCACCGGCGAACTCGCCGGCGACGCGCTGCGCAGCCCCGAGCACTGGGTCGCCCACGTCCGCGAGGCCGTCCGCTTCCTCGACGGCATCCGCACCCTGGACGCCGAGCGCGTCACCACCTACCTCGAACTCGGCCCGCAGGGCGTGCTGTCCGGCCTCGGCCGCGACTGCCTCACCGACACGGACAGCCGGACCGACGCCGTGTTCGTCCCCGCCCTGCGCCGCGACCGCGGCGAGGCCGAGGCGCTGGCCGCCGCGATCGCCGCCGTCCACGCCCGGACCGTCCCGGTCGACTGGACCGCGTACTTCGCCGCGACCGGTGCCCGCCGCACCGACCTGCCCACGTACGCCTTCCAGCGCCGCCGGTTCTGGCTGGAGGCCCCCGCCGGCTTCATCGGGGACGTCGAGTCGGCCGGCCTGGGCGCCGCCCACCACCCGCTGCTCGGCGCCGCCGTGCCGCTCGCCGACGGCGAGGGCTTCCTGTTCACCGGCCGCCTCTCCCTCGACACCCACCCCTGGCTGGCCGACCACGCCGTCATGGGCACCGTCCTCCTCCCCGGCACCGCCTTCGTCGAGCTCGCCATCCGGGCCGGCGACCAGGCCGGCTGCGACCTGCTGGAGGAGCTCACCCTCGAAGCCCCGCTCGTCCTGGCCCCGCACGCCGCGGTCCGCCTGCAGATCGTGGTCGGCGCCCCCGACCGCGACGGCCGCCGCACCCTGGACCTGTACTCCGGTGACCCGGACGCCGCCGACGACGAGCCGTGGACCCGCCACGCCACCGGCATCCTCGCCACCGGCGCCCCGCGGCCCGCGTTCGACCTCACCGCCTGGCCGCCGGCCGGCGCCGAGGCCGTCACCGTCGACGGCCTGTACGAGCACCTCGGCCGGAGCGGCTTCGCCTACGGCCCGGTCTTCCAGGGCCTGCGGGCCGCCTGGACCCTCGGCGACGACGTCTACGCCGAGGTCGCCCTGCCCGAGGACCGGCAGGCCGACGCCGCCCGGTTCGGCCTGCACCCGGCCCTCCTCGACGCCGCCCTGCACGCCACCTTCGTCCAGCCGTCCCCCGAAGGGGACCGCCAGGCCGGGCTGCCGTTCTCCTGGCGCGGTGTGTCCCTGCACGCCGTCGGCGCGGCCGCGCTGCGCGTCCGCCTCACCACGGGCGGCGAGGACGCCCTCTCCCTCCAGGTCGCCGACACCGCCGGTGCGCCGGTCGCCGCCGTCGAACGGCTGATGGTGCGGCCCGTCTCCGCCGACCGGCTGGCCGGCGCCGCCCGCACCGCGCACCACGAGTCGCTGTTCCGCGTCGACTGGGCCACCCTGCCGCTGCCGTCCGGCACCCCTGACGCGCAGCCCGGCGACACCTGGGCCGTCCTCGGCGCCGGTACCCGCCTGCCCGGCCGCACCCACGCCGACCTGGCGGCCCTGGCCGCCGCCGTCGACGCGGGAGCACCGGCCCCCGCGTACGTCCTGGCGCCCTGCCCGGCCGCCGACGGTGACGGTGTGCTCGGCCCGGACGCCGTCCGCGCCGCCACCCACCGGGCCCTCGCCCTCGTCCAGGGCTGGCTCGCCGACGACCGGTTCGCCGACTCCCGCCTGGTGTTCGTCACCCGCGGCGCCGTCGCCACCCCGGGCGACTGGGACCTCGCCGACCTCGTCCACGCCCCCGTCTGGGGCCTGGTCCGCACCGCGCAGGCGGAGAACCCCGACCGGTTCGTCCTCGCCGACCTCGACACCACCGGCAGCGACGAGACCCTGCCCGGCCTGCTCGACGCCGCCCTCGCCACCGGCGAGCCGCAGTTCGCGGTCCGCCGCGGCACCGTCCACGCCCCCCGCCTCGCCCGGGTCCCGGCGGCCACCCCGCTGACCCCGCCCGCCGACGGCTCGGCCTGGCGCATGGACATCGAGGACAAGGGCACCCTCGACCACCTCACCCTGCTCCCCAGCCCCGAGTCCGAGGCCCCGCTGGAGCCCGGCCAGGTCCGCGTCGCCGTCCGCGCCGCAGGCCTCAACTTCCGCGACGTCCTCAACGCCCTCGGCATGTACCCCGGCGACCCCGGCCTGATGGGTTCCGAAGGCGCCGGCATCGTCCTGGAGACCGGTCCCGGCGTCACCGACCTCGCCCCCGGCGACCGCGTCATGGGCATGCTGCCCGGCGCCTTCGGCCCGCTCGTCGTCGTCGACCGCCGCATGATCGCCCCGATGCCCGAGGGCTGGACCTTCGCCGAGGCCGCGGCCGTACCGATCGTCTTCATGACGGCGTACTACGCCCTCCACGACCTCGCCGGCCTGCAGGGCGGCGAGACCCTCCTGGTGCACGCCGCCGCCGGCGGCGTCGGCATGGCCGCCGTCCAACTGGCCCGCCACTGGGGCGCCGAGGTCTACGCCACCGCCAGCCCCGCCAAGTGGGACACCCTGCGCGGACTCGGCCTGACCGACGACCGGATCGCCTCCTCCCGCACCCTCGACTTCGAGGACACCTTCCGCACCGCCACCGGCGGCGCGGGCGTCGACGTCGTCCTGGACTCCCTGGCCCGCGAGTTCGTCGACGCCTCGCTGCGGCTGCTGCCGCGCGGCGGACGCTTCGTCGAGATGGGCAAGACCGACGTCCGCGACCCGCAGGACGTCGCCGCCGCCCACCCCGGCGTCACGTACCAGGCCTTCGACCTCACCGAGGCCGGTCTCGACCGCATCCAGGAGATGCTCACCGCCCTCCTCGGCCTCTTCGAGTCCGGTGCCCTGCGCCCGATCCCGGTCTCGTCCTGGGACCTGCGCCAGGCCCCCGAGGCCTTCCGCTACCTCAGCCAGGCCCGCCACACCGGCAAGATCGTCCTCACCGTGCCCGCCGAGTGGAACCCCGAGGGCACCGTCCTCATCACCGGCGGCACCGGCACCCTGGGCGCCCTCGTCGCCCGGCACGCCGTCACCGTCCGCGGCGCCCGCCGCCTGATCCTGACCAGCCGCCGCGGCGAGGCCGCCGCCGGCGCCGCCGAACTCGCCGCGGAACTGCGCGCCCTGGGCGCCGAGGTCACTGTCGCCGCCTGCGACGCCGCCGACCGCGACGCCCTCGCCGCCCTGCTGGCCGGCATCCCGGCCGCGCACCCGCTGACCGCCGTCGTCCACACCGCCGGTGTCCTCGACGACGGCATCACCACCGCCCTCACCCCCGAGCGGGTCGACCGCGTCCTGCGCCCCAAGGCCGACGCCGCGCTCCACCTGCACGAGCTGACCCGCCGGCTCGACCTGGCCGACTTCGTCCTGTTCTCCTCCGCCGCCGGCACCTTCGGCGGCGCCGGCCAGGCCAACTACGCCGCCGCGAACGTCTTCCTCGACGCCCTCGCCCGCCACCGCCAGGCCCGCGGCCTGCCCGGCACCTCCCTCGGCTGGGGCCTGTGGGCCGAGGCCAGCGGCATGACCGGCGAGCTGGACACCGCCGACAAGGACCGCATGACCCGGTCCGGAGTCCTCGGCCTCTCCTCCGAGGAGGGCCTGGGCCTGCTCGACACCGCCCACCGCACCGGCGACGCCCACCTCGTCCCCATGCAGCTCGACCTCGTGCCGCTGCGCCAGGCCGACGCCAGCATGGTCCCCGCCCTGCTGCGCGGCCTCGTGCGCACCCCGGCCCGCAGGGCCGTCGAGGCCACCGCGGCCGGCGGCGGAACCCCGCTGGTGGAGCAGCTCGTCCGGCTCCCCGGGAGCGAGCGCGACGCACTCCTCCTGGACCTGGTCCGCGACCAGGTGGCCGCCGTCCTCGGCCACGCCACCCCGGACGCCGTCGAACCCGGCCGCGCCTTCAAGGACCTCGGCTTCGACTCGCTGACCGCCGTCGAGTTCCGCAACCGGCTCGGCGCCGCCGCCGGCGTCCGCCTGCCCGCCACGCTCGTCTTCGACTACCCCACCCCCACCGCCCTCGCCGGCTTCCTCAAGGACGAGCTCCTCGGCTCCGAGGCCGCCGCCGCAGCCGCCGCCCTCCCGCGCCACCCGGCCGGCGCCGGCCCCGCCGAGGCCGACGACCCCATCGCCATCGTCGCCATGAGCTGCCGCTTCCCCGGCGGCGTCCGCAGCCCCGAGGAGCTGTGGGAGCTGCTCGCCGAAGGCCGCGACGGCATCGCCCACCTCCCCGAGGACCGTGGCTGGGACACCGACGCGCTGTACGACCCCGACCCGGACAACCCCGGCACCTCGTACGCCCGGGAAGGCGGCTTCGTCTACGACGCCCACCACTTCGACCCCGCGTTCTTCGGGATCAACCCGCGCGAGGCCCTCGCCATGGACCCGCAGCAGCGCCTGCTGCTGGAGACCTCCTGGGAGGCGTTCGAGCGGGCCGGCATCGACCCGACGGGCCTGCGCGGACAGCAGGTCGGCGTGTTCGTCGGCCAGATGCACAACGACTACGTGTCGCGCCTGAACACCGTCCCCGAGGGCGTCGAGGGCTACCTCGGCACCGGCGGCTCCAGCAGCATCGCCTCCGGCCGCGTCTCCTACACCCTCGGCTTCGAGGGCCCGGCCGTCACCGTCGACACCGCCTGCTCCTCCTCGCTGGTCGCCCTGCACCTCGCCGCGCAGGCCCTGCGCTCCGGCGAGTGCTCCCTCGCCCTCGCCGGCGGCGTCACCATCATCACCACCCCCGACGTCTTCACCGAGTTCAGCCGCCAGCGCGGCCTCGCCGCCGACGGCCGCTGCAAGCCGTTCGCGGCCGCCGCCGACGGCACCGCGTGGGGCGAGGGCGCCGGCATGCTGCTCGTCGAGCGGCTCTCCGACGCCCGCCGCAACGGCCACCAGGTGCTCGCGGTCGTCCGCGGTACGGCCGTCAACCAGGACGGCGCATCCAACGGCCTGACCGCCCCCAACGGCCCGTCCCAGCAGCGCGTCATCCGCCAGGCCCTCGCCAACGCCGGCCTGACCGCCGCCGAGGTCGACGCCGTCGAGGCGCACGGCACGGGCACCCGCCTCGGCGACCCGATCGAGGCGCAGGCGCTGCTCGCCACGTACGGCCAGGACCGGCCCCTGGACAGCCCCCTGTGGCTGGGCTCCATCAAGTCCAACTTCGGCCACACGCAGGCCGCCGCCGGAGTCGCCGGCATCATCAAGATGGTGCAGGCGATGCGCCACGGCGTGCTGCCGCAGACCCTGCACGTCGACGAGCCCTCCCCGCACGTCGACTGGTCCGCGGGCGCGGTGTCCCTGCTCACCGAGCAGCGCCCCTGGCCGGAGACCGGCCGCCCGCGCCGCGCCGGCGTCTCCTCCTTCGGCATGAGCGGTACGAACGCCCACGCCATCGTCGAGCTCCCGGCCACCGCGGAGGCCGCGGACACGACCGACACCGCGAACGCCCCGGCCACCCCGGCCGCGCTTCCGTGGCACCTGAGCGCCCGCACCTCCGAGGCCCTGCGCGGCCAGGCCGAGCGGCTCCTCGCCCACCTCGACGCGGACCCGGCGGCCGAGCCCGCCGACATCGGCCACACCCTGGCCACCGCCCGGGCCGTCTTCGAGCAGCGCGCGACCGTGGTCGCGGCGGACCGCGACGGCTTCCGCACCGGCCTGGCCGCCCTCGCCGAGGGCCGCTCGGCGGCCGGACTGGTCAGGGGCACCCCCGCGACCGGCGGGAAGCTCGCCTTCCTGTTCACCGGCCAGGGCAGCCAGCGCCCGGGCGCGGGCCGCGAACTCTACGACGCCCACCCGGTGTTCGCCGCCGCCCTCGACGCGGTGTGCGACCGCATGGACCTGGAACGGCCGCTGCAGGAGGTGCTGTTCGGCTCGGACGCGGAGCTCCTGGACGAGACGGCGTACACCCAGCCCGCGCTGTTCGCGGTCGAGGTGGCCCTCTTCCGGCTCGTCGAGTCCTGGGGCGTGAAGCCGGACTTCCTGTCCGGCCACTCCATCGGCGAGATCGCCGCCGCCCACGTGGCCGGGGTCCTCTCGCTGGACGACGCGTGCACCCTGGTCGCCGCCCGCGGCCGGCTGATGCAGGCCCTGCCCGCCGGCGGCGTGATGATCGCCGTCGAGGCCGCGGAGGACGAGGTCCTGCCGCTGCTGACCGGCGCCGACCGGGTGTCCGTCGCCGCGGTCAACGGCCCGCGGGCCGTTGTGATCGCCGGTGACGAGGACGCCGTGGTCGCCGTCGCGGAGGCCTTCGAGGCGCAGGGCCGCAAGACCAAGCGGCTCACCGTCAGCCACGCCTTCCACTCGCCCCACATGGACGGCATGCTGGACGACTTCCGGCGCGTGGCCGAGGGGCTGACGTACACCGCCCCGCGCATCCCGGTCGTCTCCCACCTGACGGGCGCCGTGGCGGGCGAGGAGATGGCTTCGGCCGACTTCTGGGTCCGGCACGTGCGGGAGGCGGTCCGCTTCCTCGACGGCGTCCGCGCCCTGGAGGCCGCCGGAGTCACCACGTACGTCGAACTCGGCCCCGACGGCGTCCTGTCCGCGATGGCCCAGGCCTGCCTGACCGACGACACCGGCTCCGCCGCGTTCGCCGCCGCCCTGCGCGCCGGACGCCCCGAGCCCGAGACCCTGCTCACCGCCCTGTCCACCGCGTACGTCCGCGGCACCTCCGTCGACTGGCCGGCCTTCTACGCCCCGCTCGGGGCCCGGCGCGCCGACCTGCCGACGTACGCCTTCCAACGCACCCTCTACTGGCTCGACGCCGGCCGCACCGACGGCGACGTCACCGCCGCCGGTCTCGGCTCCGCCGACCACCCGCTGCTCGGCGCCGAGGTCCAGCTGCCCGACTCCGACGGCCACGTCTTCACCGGACGCCTGTCGCTGGCCGGCCACCCCTGGCTCGGGGACCACCGGGTCATGGGCTCCGCGCTGCTCCCGGGCACGGCCTTCGTCGAACTCGCGCTCCAGGCCGGCACGCACGTCGGCTGCGAGCTCGTCGAAGAGCTCACCCTGGAGGCGCCGCTCGTCCTGCCCGAGCAGGGCGGCGTCCAGCTGCGGCTCTCCCTCGGCGCCGCCGACCGCACCGGCGGCCGGCGCAGCCTGTCCCTGCACTCCCGGCCCGAGGGCGCCGACCCGGACACGCCGTGGACGCGGCACGCCGCCGGTGTGCTCGCGCCCGGCACCGGCCAGGCCCCGCAGGCCCTCACCGAGTGGCCGCCGGCCGGGGCGGAGTCCCTCCCGGTGGACGGCCTGTACGAGGGCCTCGCGGACTCCGGCTTCGGCTACGGGCCGGTCTTCCGCGGCCTGCGCGCCGCCTGGCGCCACCAGGACGCGTACTACGCCGAGGTCGCCCTGCCCGAGGGCGCTGCCGGCGAGGCCGCCCGCTTCGGCCTGCACCCCGCCCTGCTCGACGCGGCGCTGCACGCGCTCGGACTGGGCGCCGCGGACGCCGGCGCCGGCGAAGGCCGCCTGCCGTTCTCCTGGTCCGGGGCGTCCCTGCACGCGGTCGGGGCCGCCGAGCTCCGGGTGCGGCTGACCACGGGCCGGGGCGGCGAGGTGGCCCTGACGATCGCCGACGCCGCGGGCGCTCCCGTCGCCTCGGTGACCGGACTGGCCCTGCGCGCGGTGAACCGCGACCAGCTGGGCACGGCACCGGACGCCACCCGCGACTCCCTGTTCCGGGTGGAGTGGACGGAGCTGGCCGCCGGCGGGTCCTTCGAGGACTGGCGGATGCTGGACGGGTCCGACGGGTCCGACGGGTCCGACGATTCCGCGGTCGCGCTGGTCGTGCCCTGCACGACGCCGGCCGGCACGGACCCGGTGGCCGCGGTGCACGCGGAGACCGCCCGAGTGCTCCGGCTGCTCCAGGACTGGTCGGCGGACGAGCGGTCCGCCGACGCCCGCCTGGTCTTCCTGACCCGCGGCGCGGTGGAGGCCGTACCCGGCGAGGGCGTGGCGGATCCGGCGGCCGCAGGCGTACGGGGTCTGGTGCGTTCGGCGCAGTCCGAGAACCCGGGCCACCTGGTGCTGGTGGACGTCCATGCCGACGCGACCGACGCCGACGTCGCCGGGGCGCTCTCGGCCGCGCTCGCCTCGGGCGGGTCCGAGGTGGCGGTGCGTGAGGGCGCGGTGCTGGTGCCGAGGCTGGCGCGGACGGCGACGGCCGCCGGAGCCACCACGGAGTGGGACGCCGAGGGCACGGTGTTGGTGACGGGTGCGAGTGGTTCGCTGGGCGGGCTGTTCGCTCGTCACCTGGTGGCCGAGCAGGGTGTCCGGCGTCTGCTGCTGGTGTCCCGTCGCGGTGGGGCGGCGGAGGGTGCTGCGGAGCTGTCGGCGGAGCT